>JAZQMR010000001.1:0-1618 GCA_045543505.1 Acutalibacteraceae bacterium
GCCTTCGGCCACATGATAGCTCAATTTTATTGAGCTATCATGCACAAAGAAAATAAAATTTTTATTTTCTTTGGCCTCGCGGCCCGCTAGCGCAAAGCCACCGAATTTGCGAGAGGATGTAGATTTTGAGTAAGATAAGAGTTTCCGGGATGGTCGCAGAGTCGATTGTTGACGGTCCGGGCATACGCTACGTGGTGTTCGCACAGGGCTGCGTGCACAACTGCAAGGGCTGCCACAACCCGGCCACGCACGCCCTAGATGGCGGCCACCTAGTGGAAGTAGACGACATAGTTTCTGAAATAAAAAAGAACCCGCTGCTAAAAGGGGTCACTTTCTCCGGCGGCGAGCCATTCCTGCAGGCGGAGGCGTTTACTGAGCTTGCGCAAAAGTGCCACGAGCTAGGTCTAGATGTAATTTGCTACACAGGCTACACCTTCGAGAAGCTAGTTTCGAGTTTTGCTGAGCACCCCGAGTGGAAAACGCTCCTGAAAAACATTGATACCCTCATTGACGGCCCTTTTGTCGAGGAGAAGAAAAGTCTCATGCTTTTATTTAGAGGCTCGTCAAATCAACGCATGCTCGATATGGTTAGCTCCCTCAAGCAGATGTGCCCAGTTACGGTGGAGGCTTAGATGAGAAAGACCATAAATGTCGTTCCGTACGATCCTGAGTGGGAAAATATTTTTAAGGTTCACGAGGAAGAATTGCGAAACGCGCTGAGTAACAACTGCATAAATATTTATCACGTTGGCTCGACGAGCGTACCAGGGCTGTGCGCGAAGCCGGTTGTGGACATAATGTGCGTGGTAGGAGACTTGAGGGCGGCGGCTGAGGTTCTCCCGAGTCTTGGCTACGAGGCAAAGGGCGAGTTTAACCTTCCGCTTAGGCTGTTCTTTAGCAGAAAAGTGCCGAATGATGTGCACATTCATGTTGTGAAAGAAGACAGCGGTGAGATCGCGTGGAACCTGACTTTTCAAGACTATTTACGAGCGAACACCGATGCGCGAGATTTGTATGCCAGGACAAAGCTTGACCTCATAAAAGAACATCCCGAAGGCTTTAAAATGATAGAGGGCCTATTTTCTGAGTACACAGTAAAAAAGGGCGAGGTTATTTTAGAAATTGCAAAGAAGGCTGGTTTCAACGACTATCGTTTTGTTATCGTTGCAAATTATAATGAAATTGAGGCCTATAAAAAATTGCTAAATTCAGCAAAAATCGATTTCAGCGAAAAAAATACATTTCATTTGTGCTTGTACAAGGGTGTCGAAATTGTCGCTGCTGCCTGCGTAAAGTTTGACCGTGCTAACTTGAAGGCTTACGTCAAAAAAATTAATGCTTTGAGTCCGGGTTATGAACAAACATTGAAAGATAAGATCGAAGAGTGGGCGGAATTTCAGGGGTTAGACATGTGTGGATGACGCAAAGCTTAATGGCCGTTTATATGTGAGATAAAATAAAATGATTCGAACATGCTATGACTTGAATGGTTATAGCGGTTCTTTTTTTCAGAGCTGTTTTAGGAGTGCCCCACATGCGCATTTTCTATTGACTTGCTGCTACTGCCGGGCCGCGAGGCCAAAGAAAATAATATTTTCTTTGTAGCCAATCACTCAAC
>JAZQMR010000002.1:0-2514 GCA_045543505.1 Acutalibacteraceae bacterium
GCCCTGGCGGAACGCCGCTTTGCGCCCTCCCCCGCCCCGCGGCGCCCCTAGAGCTTGCCACAAAACCACTTCACAAATTGACGAGCCCCGGCATTAACGCTAATATAGCAATATGGAGCAAATTTTATTGAGGCGGAGGGGAGTCCTTGAGGCCAAGCACTTTAAAGCTAGTTCAAATTGCGATTTTCTCGGCCATCGCGGCGGTCATCTCGATGATTAGGATTCCGGTCTTCTTCGCGCCGAGCTTTTACCGACTAGACCTGAGCGATGCTGTCGTTTTGATTAGCGGTTTTTCTCTAGGGCCAGCTGCCGCCTTCGTGACGGAGTTTTTGAAAGTTTTGCTCAAAATTTTGATCAAAGGTTCAGCAAGCATGGGAATCGCTGATCTAGCCAAACTCACAATTGGGCTGGCTCTTGTTTTGCCAGCTTCCCTAATTTACAAAAGGAATCGCACCTTTAAAGGTGCATGTCTCTCGTTGTTTGCAGGCATTTTTTGCAGTGTAGTAGTGGCCGCTTTGATGAATTATTTCGTTTTGCTGCCGGCTTTCGAGGCCTTATTTAGCATCTCCGAGCAAAATATCATCGCTATGTCGCAAGCTATCAATTCGCTCATAACCGATCGGTTAGCCTTTGTTTTGCTCGTCGTGTGCCCGTTTAATTTGGCGGAAAGCATAACTGTGGGTTTGCTTGCCTTTGTGCTTTTTGTGAATTCTGACCGTATCGTCAACAAAAATATAATATAATAGAGTAGAAATAAAAAACGGCATTATTCTAAATTTTCATACATTTGATAGAATCCCTATGTATAAACAGCAAAATGAGGATGCGAGTGTTATCTAAAATAATTGCACCGATAGATTTATTGACATGGACGGCCGCATGAAGGAACATCGTTAAATTAATCATTTCGATTAAGCGGGAAACACAGCAGGTTTTTCGTCTAAATCTTGCAAACCAATGCCGCTGAGAAAAATTGTTGCTTTAAATTAAATTCGTTTCTGACTTCGTTTGAATCAAACATTCTGGCAAAATCAAATCACGATAAACGCGGTAACGATCGCTAAAAAAGACTTTGACGTTCCACTTTTTAGTCGCTCGTACATTTTTCTGAATGGTTCAGAATCTCGTGCGCTGCATTCCCAATCAATGATCTGTTTTGTTGTTCGGCAATACGCATTCCAAAGCCAAACTTGTCTTTTTTGAGTGTAAGAAGTGTCACATTTCATCGAGCTCAATTACGACGTTATCATCAGCTGGAACTAGCTTAGAATAGTTATTTTCTGGGCATTGCTAAATTCTGGTATATGCAAGCGAAAACCCTGTAAAATCAAATTCTAAAAAACTGCATAAGTAGCCGTTTATTTTAACTTTTACCGTTTGTAAAAATCGCAGCCATATATGCAACGTTAGCAATGCCCACGATTCGCCCGAAAAAACCCACTGCTATTCGAAGAGTCTGCAGATGATTAAGTACTCTCTTTTGCTGTTTGTGCACAGGGATTTTATCGAATGTATGAAAATTTAGCAATGCCGTCAAAAGAATTCTAAAAAAGAAAAATTTTGCACAAATATTGTTTAAGCCAACCCCGAAATTTTTTAATAGGATTAGGTGGCGCCTAAATTGAGTAGTTACATATAAGTTTTTATGACATATCTAGATACAACGTCTGCTTAAATGCCCATTTGAGCAAGACTTTAAATTTACATTTTGAGGAAAATTTTAGTCTATATCCACCCAACTAGGGCACTCCCTAAATTTTAAAAGCTTGACAATAGTCGCTATCATATGTTATAATAAATTCAAATATAATTTAGGAAGATTATTATGAAAAAAGCTTTGTCAATCGCACTGGTTTTGATAACAATGTTTAATCAAGTTGGTGCAAATTGTCTGGCGGTAGAAGCTAGTAAGCCGCAAAAGCAAGTTGAGTTGCAAGCCAAGGAAAACGTGTCACAAAGTGACGAAGAATTGCAACGCGTCGTTGACCAAGTACTTGTAGAGCTAAAAAAGCGTGCAGAATCAAAATCCGATTCATCTAAAAAGGCTGAGCAGAGCAAATCTAGTCTGCCCGTTCGAGCTTTGAAAACTTTATTTAAACCGGTGTATTGGGTTGGCAAAGCAGGCATCTTCATAGTTAAGCAGTTTTTGTGGTTAACATTTGTAGCGTTGATGAGTATCCTCGGAAGCGTTGGAACAACTTACGCGATATTTAAAACAGGAAGCGCAGGAATAAAAGTGGTTAATGACTCAATAGAAGAAATGAATAAGCTCATAGAGCATTTAAAGCAAAACCCCCAACTCGAAGAAGATATTTTGTTACGCATGTTTGCTCTGTTCAGCAACTGTGAAAAAAGTATGCAACCGGATGAATTCAGGAGCTATTTGAAGAAAGTAGCGATGCTTTTCCACCCAGATAAGTTAAAGAGTTTAAGAAATATCTCTAAAGAAGATGCAAACAAAATTTATCAATTAACTACTGAGTTAATGAACAAACAGTAAGGATAAAATTTATC
>JAZQMR010000003.1:0-10342 GCA_045543505.1 Acutalibacteraceae bacterium
GAGGTTCTCTTCGAGGACTGTGGCTGCTCGCAAGGCACGACGATTATTGTGCGCGATCTTTTTTACAACACGCCCGCGAGGATGAAATTTCTGAAAAAGGACAGCTCCGAGGGCAGCTCCATCGCGAAAATTCTCGATAGAATCGCCTTGTCGCACCCGGAAATTGCCTTTAAGTTTATCCGCGAAAACAAACTCGAGCTGAATACTCCCGGCAACGGCAAGCTGGGCTTGGCCATTTACGCGGTCTATGGCAAGGAATTTTTCTCCTCGCTCATGGAGATCGACTACAAGTTGAACGGCGTGCGCGTTAGCGGCTACATTAGCAAGCCCTCGTCGCCGCGCGCCTCGAGGAGCATGCAGCACTTTTTCATAAACAATCGCTACGTCAAGAGTCGCACTGCGATGGCGGCGCTGGAGGAGGCCTTTAAGGGTTCGATCATGGTGCAAAAGTTCCCCTCCTGCGTGATGAACATCGAGATTCCCTTCGACACGGTCGACGTCAACGTGCATCCGGCCAAGGTTGAGGTGCGCTTTGTCGACGAGCGGCCCATATTCGATGCAGTTTATCACGGCGTCAGGACGGCCTTGCTGCACGGCGATAGGTCAGCCTTGTTCGAGAAAAGTAGCGTCGAGAAAGTGCAACCTCAACCGACTGTAGCTGCTTTTAACTTTGAAAAAAAAGCGCCGCAAACTGTCTCGAAGCCAGCTCGACAAGTGAACGAATTTGCACTAAAAGTTGAACGCGCAAAAGAGTTACTTGCGCAAGCAGAGGAAACGCCGGAAATTTTCGTGCCGAAAAAACTTGAAAATGTGTATTCAAAGAAAAGTGAGCCAGTCGTCGTTGAGCAAAAGGTTGAGCTGCCTTTGGTGAAGAGCAAACCAGTAAATGAGGTGCTAGCCGAGAAGGTCCTTGAGAAAGTGGAGCAGATAAAGAATAACTCCATTGAAAAAGCTGCGGAGAAAAAAGAGTCAGCGCTAGAGCTAGAGCTAGAGCTAGAGCCAGAGCCTCAACAAGTAGAGGAAAAAGAGGAGCAAGTTCAGCCTCAACAGCTAGTGCTTAGCGGCGCGGAGGAGTTTGATTTTAGAATTCGAGGCGAAATTTTTAACACATACATTATCGTCGAGAAAAATAACGCCGAAATGGTGCTGATTGACAAGCACGCCGCGCACGAGCGTATGATTTTCGAGGAACTCAAGTCGAAGAGGATGGCACCGGTGTCGCAGCTGTTCCTAGAGCCGGTGGTGGTCTCGCTGAGCAAGGATGAGTACGCCGCAATTGTGGACAACATGGATTTGTTTACGGCGGCCGGCTTCGATATTAGCGACTTCGGCAACGCGACTATCATCGTGCGCGCGGCGCCGTCGTACCTCGAGAACGTGTACGTCAGCGACATCATCGTACAGATGGCGACGTACATTTTGGAGCATCGCAAGAACATCCAGAGCGACTACGAGCGGTGGCTGTGGGAGAACATCGCCTGCCGGGCGGCGATCAAGGCGGGCCGTGAGACCAAGCCCGAGGAGCTGCAGGCGCTGGTGCAGCGCATCCTCGAGGAGGACCCGCGATATTGTCCGCACGGCCGTCCGGTGGCGATTTCGATGAAAAAACACGAGCTGGAAAAGCGCTTCGGCCGGGTGTGAGTGGCGCCATGACTAAGACTAAAATTGTGGCGATCGTCGGCCCAACGGCTTGCGGAAAAACGCGTCTCTCCGTTGAGTTGGCCAAGCGCTTTGGCGGCGAAGTTGTCTCCTCGGATTCGATGCAGATTTACAAGGGTATGGACATCGGCACCGCCAAGCCAACCGCCCTCGAGATGCAAGGCGTGTCGCACCACTTGATTGACTTTTTGCCATGCGACAAGGAGTTTAGCGTAGCGGAGTATGTGGCCTTGTCCAAGGAAAAAATCGCGGACATCCACGCGCGCAGAAGGTTGCCCTTTCTTGTTGGAGGCACCGGCTTGTATGTCAGCTCTTTGCTGAGTGGCACGCGATTCGTTGAGCAAAAATCTGACCCGGTTTTGCGCGAGGCCTTGAGGCAAAAACTTGAGCGAGATGGGGGAGAGGCACTCCTTCGCGAATTGGCGACCTTCGACGAGGAAACCGCGAAAAAATTGCATCCGAACGATGCTCTTCGTATCATCAGAGCGATAGAAATTTATAAGCTCACGGGCGTCACGATGGCTCAGCATGTTGCAAACTCGAAGACGGCCAACTCGCCATATGAGACGCTTATGTTTGGTATGACCTATAGAAATCGCGATGCCTTATATGAGAAAATCAATGCTCGCGTGAATGAGATGCTCAAGGCCGGTTTGCTCGACGAGGCGAATAAAGTTTTGGCCTCGAACTGCAGTAAAACCGCGATGAATGCGATTTGTTATAAGGAATTGGCGCCATACCTGCGAGGAGAGTGTTCACTTGAGGAGGCCGTCGAGAACCTGAAAATGCAGACTCGACGCTATGCCAAGCGTCAACTGACGTGGTTTCGCCGAGATGCACGCATAAAGTGGATTTTATTGGACGATTACTCAAACTTTACAGATGTTGTGGATTTTTGTGCAGAAATTATAGAGCGTTACAAAAGTTTGTGGTATAATATTGCCAAATAACCTTGAAGGATGTAGAAATGAGCAGAAAGGCTGTTAAAAAATTTACGTGCATAGTTTTGGCTGCGTTGGCGGCTTTCTACGTTTTGTACCATCTTTATGTGATGATTTTCCCCAGCGTGAAGACAGAGACGGCTTATGTGACGCAGGCGTTTGACTCAATTGATGCGCAGGCATACATCATACGCGACGAGATTGAAGTCCCCACGGCCTCAAATGGCTATATGAACTTTATCTTGAACGATGCCGACAAAGTCGAGAAAAATGGCGTTGTCGCGCAGGTTTATGCCTCAGAGAAGCAGGGACTATTGAAGAAAAAAGCCAACCTGCTTGAGCGTGAAATAAAGCGTCTGGAGAGCCTTAATAGCTTTAGTGTGGCGCTCTCCACAACGCCGAGTGCGATGGAGCAGCAGGCGTACTTGGAGCTTAATAGCTTGATAAAAAAAGTGCACAATAATAAGTTCGACGAAGTGCCTAGTTACAAGGGAAAGATTTTATACTTATTGAATGAACGCCAGCTTGCTACAGGACAGACTTTAGCTTTAGAAGAAAAAATTGCGAAGTTGAGAGAAGAGTTGGCTCGAGTTAACGCAGGTCTCGATAAAAGCTCGAGAAGTGTTTTAGCTGACGAGGCTGGCTACTTTGTTGGTAAGACCGATGGCTACGAAAATGCTTTTGATTATGCCAATGTAAAAAAAATTACAGCCGATCAAGTTAGCTCGTTGCTGGAGAATACCGCCATTGCGAACGAAAATGACAGCGCGGCCAAGTTGGTCACCGACTCGAACTGGTATGTGGTTTGCAACTTGAAAAAAGATGAGGCTTTGCCGTTGAGCGTCTATCAGAGCGTGACCTTGACGATGCCGCTTGTTAGCGCGAGTAAGTTGAATGCCAAAATTGTCGCAATCAATCAAGTTGACCGGAATTCGCCGGTTGCGGTGGTTTTTCAATGCGATTACATCGACGAGAATGTCTTGGCTATCCGCAAAGAGCCCGTCAAGATTAACCTTGCGGAGTACAAGGGCCTCGCGGTGAGCAAGAGTGCGATACACGAGAAAACTTTGACACGCACTGTCGTTGACGAGGAGACAGGCAAGGAGACCCAAGAGGAAAAGCTTGTCAAGGGAGTTTATGTCCTCAACGGTAAGCAGCTCGTTTTCAAGGAAATCGATATTATTTTTTCGGCGGATGATTATGTAATTTGCAGCGTGAACCCCGATAAATCGCGGCTTTTCTCTGATGGCACGATTAAGGAGTACGACGAGATTGTGGTGAAGGGCAGGGAGCTTTACGAGGGGAAATTCATACGATGAGTTGTGCGCATTGCGCGAGAACATCGAAAAAGTGAAACACAACATAGCGGTCGCAGCGAAAAAATCTGGTCGCGCACCGGAGGAAATCACCCTGGTGGCAGCGACGAAAACCGTGAGCAGCGGGAAGGTAAACTTGGCGCTTGAGAATGGCATCACTGACATAGGTGAGAACCGCGTTCAAGAGCTGCTCTCGAAGTTTGATGACGTAAATAAAGATCGAGCAAGGCTTCATTTTATTGGCCACTTGCAGAAAAACAAGGTCAAAGATATCGTTGGCAAGGTGAGCTTAATTCACTCAGTTGACAGCTTTGATTTAGCTGAAAAAATTTCTAAAATTTCTGCTCAAAAGAGCTTGGTGACAAATATTTTACTTCAAGTTAATATCGGCGGCGACGTGCACAAATTTGGTGTTGAGGAAGGCGCTGTTGAGGAGCTAATTTTAAAAATCGGAAAATTGAGTGCTGTAAAATTGTGCGGTTTGATGACGATTTTGCCGTTGTGTGAAAACCGCCAAAAAGCTTTTCGATATTTTGATAAAATGCGAAATTTATTTATTGACATGCAAAGAAAAAATATGGATAATACTAGTATGGAGCTTTTATCCATGGGCATGTCTTCGGATTACATAACGGCGATCGAGTGCGGCGCCAATGTCGTCAGGATAGGTTCCGCCCTCTTCGGGGAGAGGCATTTATAAATCTTATGGAGGTTGAAAATTATGGCGGGTTTAGTTCAAAAGTTTAAGGATATGTGGACTCCACCGGAAGACGAATTTGACTACGATTACGACGATAATAACGACGATGAAATAACGACATCAAAACGAGAAGCAAAATCCACGGCTCGAGCCTCGGTACAGAACAACAAGGTGGTAAATATTCACGCGACGGCGCAGTTGCAAGTGGTTCTCTTTAAGCCGGAGCGCTTCGGCGAGGATACTCGTGCCATTGCCGATGAGCTCATTAAGATGCACACGGTCGTGTTGAACCTCGAGAACACCAACAAGGACGTCTCGCGCCGCATTATTGATTTTCTCAGTGGCGTGGCCTACGCGAACGGCGGGCAAATTAAAAAAGTTGCGACGAATACTTTCATCATCACGCCCTACAACGTCGGCCTGAAGGGCGATGACCTCTTGGACGAACTTGAAAATAGCGGAGTTTATTTCTAACAACATTCGAAACATTTTGGAGGATAACACATGATAACGGTTAACGACATCCGGGACGTAAAATTTAGGAAGACCAACCTCGGCGGCTATCGGCCTGAGGACGTTGATGTTTTTTTGGATGAGGTCCAGGATTCTTACGAGAAGCTTCAGCGCGAAAATGTGAATTTGACGCAGAAAATTAAGATTTTGGCCGATAGAATCAATCAATATCGTCAGGACGAGGACAGCGTTAAGACGGCCTTGGTGAGTGCTCAAAAGCTGGCCGATATGTCCGTACTCGAGGCGAAAAAAGAGGCCGAAAGCATAGTTACTGCGGCGAAAAATGAGGCGAACCGCCTTGTAACAAATGCCAATAATGAAATCTTGGCGCAAAGAGAAACGCTACTTGGCTTGAAAAAGGCTGTAAAGGATTTCCGCGCCAACATCTTGTCGCTGTACAAGGATCACCTAAAGCTGGTCAACTCCTTTAACGCGGAGGACAGACTTCCGGCGAACTTCGCTGAGGAAGCTGCGCCGGCTGAGCAAGTTCCTTCTCAAGAGACTCAATCAGTTGAGGTGGGGGAGAAGGTTGCTGAAGAAGCCAAAGAAACTGCGCCTTCGGAGAAAGCAAATGATGTCATTGTCGACATAAGTTTGAATTCGAGACCGAGCTCAACGGCCAACTCGACTAGTGGCGCTATGGGCGACACGGCAAGCAAGTTTTCGGACTTGAAATTCGGCGAGGATTATGACCTCAGCCGCGACGCAAGCGAATCACCATTGGGACTGTTTAGCTGACACAGTCCCTATCACTTTTGAAGGAGAGTTACGACGAATGCCAGCGGACTACAACGAGACACTGAATCTTCCCAAGACGGACTTCCCGATGCGCGCGGGCCTGGCCAAGACCGAGCCGGCGCTCTTGAGCGAATGGGAGGAAAATAAGCTTTACGATAAATTGATGCACAAAAACGACGGCAAACCATTGTACATCGTGCACAACGGGCCGCCTTACGCCAACGGAAATATTCATATGGGGCATGCGCTGAATCACATCTTGCAGGAGTTCGTGGTCAGATATAAAAACATGTCTGGCTTTAAGGCGCCGTTCGTGCCAGGATGGGATACACATGGCTTGCCGACGGAGCTCAAGGCGCGCAAGAAGGCCGGCGTGAGCAACTCGTCGGATATCTCGGACATGGAGCTGCGCAAGTTGTGCAAGGAGTTCGTGATGGACTACATAGACGACCAGCGCGCGCAGTTTAGACGTTTGGGCATCTTGGCTGACTGGGAGCATCCGTATATAACGCTTCAAAAAGAGTACGAGGCCAAGCAGATTGAGGTCTTTGCGAAGATGGCTTGCGACGGTCATATTTATCGTGGTCTCAAGCCGGTCTATTGGTGCTCGGATTGCAAAACGGCCTTGGCGGAGGCTGAAATTGAGTACGCGAATGATGTGTGCTACTCGATTTATGTGAAGTTTAGGCTCAAGAATGACAACGGCAAATTGACAAGCTTGGGCATTGACTTGAATAAAATTTACTTTGTAATTTGGACGACTACGACATGGACCTTGCCGGGAAATGTGGCAATTTGCGTTGGGCCGAACTTTAATTATAACGTCGTCAAGGCGGCCAACGGAGAATTTTACATCATGGCCGAGGAACTAACGGCTGCGGCGATGAGCAAGGCCGGCCTGGCGGAGTACGAGGTCGTCGCGAGCCTTGCCGGAAAAGAACTTGAGTTCATGACGGCTGAGCATCCCTTCCTGGAGAGAGAGTCCTTGGTGATAGTCGGAGACCACGTTACATTGGAGTCGGGCACGGGCTGCGTGCATACGGCGCCTGGCCACGGCGTGGAGGATTTCGAAGTTTGCCAAAACTACGAGCAAATTGAAGTCATTGTGCCGGTCGACGATAATGGAGTCTTGACCAAGGAGGCCGGGCAATTCGAGGGCCTTAGCACAGAGAAGGCCGGAAAGCCGATCGCGCAGCACCTGGAGAGCCTCGGGCTGCTGTTCGCGACGGAGCGCATGGAGCATCAATATCCGCATTGTTGGCGCTGCAAGCATCCGGTCATCTTCCGGGCGACCGAGCAGTGGTTTTGCTCGATTGACGACTTCAAGGAAACGGCGCTCGAGGAGATAAAAAAAGTCCGATGGTTGCCGGCGTGGGGCCAAGAGCGGATCTCGTCGATGGTGCGCGACCGCAAGGACTGGTGCATCTCGCGGCAGCGCAAGTGGGGGGTACCGTTGCCGATTTTCTTCTGCGAGGAGTGCGGCGAGCCGCTAATCGATAAGGACGTCATGCTGAAAGTCGAGGAGATGTTCCGCGCGGAGGGCTCAGATTCTTGGTTTGCGCGCTCGGAGAAGGAGATTTTACCGGAAGGCACAAGATGTAAAAAGTGTGGCAGTCAAGACTTCCGCAAGGAGACCGACATCATGGACGTGTGGTTCGATTCGGGCGTGTCTCATGCGGCGGTTTGCGCCCAACGAGAGGACCTCACTTGGCCGGCTGATCTCTACTTTGAGGGTGCTGATCAGTATCGAGGTTGGTTCCAATCTTCGCTGTTGACCTCAGTGGCGACGACCGGAAAGGCCCCCTACAAGACGGTAATTTCGCACGGTTGGGTCGTCGACGGCGAGGGCAAAAAGCAGTCGAAGTCGCTTGGTAACGGCATGGAGCCGCAGGAGGTCGTGAAGCAGTACGGCGCGGACATTTTGCGCCTATGGGTGGCGTCGGCCGACTATCACGCGGATGTGCGCTTGTCGCAGGAGATCTTGAAGCAGCTCTCAGAGGCCTACAGGAAGATCCGCAATACGGCGCGGTACATCCTTGGGAACCTCTATGACTTCAACCCGAATGAGGACTCGCTGCCGGTGAGTGAGCTTTTGCCGGTCGACAAGTGGGCGCTCGACAAGCTAAATCAGCTCATCGACAAGTCAAGGTTGGCCTACGAGAACTTCGAGTTTCATCAGGTTTATCACAGCGTACGCAAGTTTTGCGTGGTGGAGATGTCGAACTTTTATCTCGACATCATAAAGGATCGGCTTTACGTTGAGCCGGCCGCTAGCGCCACTCGTAGGGCCGCGCAGACCACGATTTACTTGATTTTGAACGCGATGACGAAGCTGCTTGCGCCGATTTTGGCCTTCACGACGGAGGAGATTTGGCGCTACATGCCGCACAGACGCGATGAGGACGTGGAATCGGTACTCTTCAACGCGATGCCGGAGAAGATTGACCTAGGTGTGACGGCTGACTTTGTCAAGACTTGGGACCGAATCGGTGAACTTCGCGTCGAGGTGCAAAAGGCCCTTGAGATTGCCCGAAAAGACAAGGTGATTGGCTCGTCGCTTGAGGCCTGCGTGACTTTGCATTGCGACGGCGAATTGCATGACTTTGTGGCCTCAGTGAAAGACGATTTAAAAGATGTTTTCATAGTTTCGCAAGTTGAGCTGGAGAAAGCTGGTGCGGGTGAGTTCGTTGCGGAGAACATAAATGGCTTAACGGTGGGAATTTCCCGGGCGAATGGAAAAAAATGTGAGCGCTGTTGGAGCTATAGTGACACTGTTGGCAAAAATAGTAAAAACGAGAACATTTGCAGCCGGTGCGCAGCTATATTGAACGAATAACCTCGGATTGCGGTGTGTCTTCGCGGATGCGCCGCGATTTTTGTGGCGAAAAGTGGTGGTCGTTATGTGGATGATATTTGGGGTCGCGGTGCTCGTTGCAGTCGATCAAGTGTTGAAATTTATGGTCAGCTCGAGTGTGAAATTCTCGGGAGACATTACGTTAATACCGCAACTGCTAGACATTACTTATGTTGAGAATCGCGGGGCTGCCTTCGGAATGCTACAAAATCAGCGGTGGTTTTTTGTAACTTTCGCTGTGCTTATGATTTCATTTTTCATATACTTGATAAAGCGCAAAAAAATGACCGACAAAATGTTCTTAGCGTCGGCGGTGCTGATAATCGCGGGTGGCATTGGGAACTTTATTGACCGGATTACTTTGGGCTATGTCGTGGACTATCTCAAGTTGTCATTTTTTCCGCCGGTCTGCAACTTCGCGGACTATTGCATAAGTATTGGCGCGGTAATTTTGTTGATATATGTGCTATTTTTTCATAAATACGTCAAAAATTAGGGGCAGATTTTGTGAGCGAGATTGTTGAAATTTTAGTTGACGAGGCAAGAGCAGGGGAGAGGCTGGACCGAATTATTGCTGAGAAGGCCGATGAGCTCACACGCTCGTACGCGCAGAAGCTCATAAAAGAGGGGCGCGTCAAGGTCGAGGGGTACATCGTTGAGGATAAAAACTTCAAGGTGCAGCCAGAGCAAGCGATTGAAATTGAGTTGCCCGAGCCTGAGACACTAGACCTCGAGCCGGAGGACATCCCGCTGGACGTGGTCTACGAAGACGATGATTTGCTCGTCGTGAACAAGCCAAAGGGAATGGTAGTGCATCCGGCGCCCGGAAATTATCGCGGCACGCTGGTGAACGCGCTGCTGCATCATTGCGGGCAGAGTCTGTCGAGCATAAATGGGACGATTCGGCCGGGAATTGTGCATCGACTCGACAAAGACACGAGCGGGCTGCTGATAGTCGCGAAGAATGATTTTGCGCATAAGAGCTTGGCCGAGCAGATAAAGGAGCATTCATTCTCGCGCGAGTATGAGGCGGTGGTTTACGGGTCGCTAAAGAACGACTCCGGGACGATTGATGCACCGATTGGTCGACATAAATATTATCGCAAGAAGATGGCCGTCACGCAGGAGAACTCGCGAAATGCAGTCACGCACTATGAGGTTTCGGCGCGCTACCGAGGGTTTACGCACATTCGCCTTAAGCTAGAAACAGGACGGACACATCAAATTCGCGTTCACATGGCTTATATTGGACACCCCGTGGCGGGCGATTCAGTATACGGGCCAACACGGATAATAAAAGAACTGTGCGGCCAATGTTTACACGCGCGCCATATTGGTTTTGTGCATCCAAGAACCTCGCAATACATGAGCTTTGAAAGCGACTTGCCCAGCTATTTTAAGGACTTTTTGAAGAAACTTAAGACATAGGGGAGGGGCTTTGCTTGGATAAGAATTTCGACGATGGTGGAGCTCATCAGCATCGAACCAGAGCTTGTCAAAATGCGCATTTCGAGGTTGACATGAACAGACGAATTTAGGGCATGAAATTTTCAATAATCGAAACGGCATTGCTAAGTTGCATACATGGCTGTGATTTTTACAAACGGTAAAAGTTAAAATA
>JAZQMR010000004.1:0-3995 GCA_045543505.1 Acutalibacteraceae bacterium
AAATATTATTTTCTTTGGCCTCGCGGCCGCGCGCAGCTATAGGCAAGATCAAAGATTTCAAGAGAACATTTTTCAAAATAGCGAAGGGTAGGGGAGAGCCCCTACCCAATTTCTATGCCGTATTCACGCGCCCAGCAGTCCAGCTGAACGATGTAAGCCAAAATTTGCGCCGCACCCATTAGCTGGCCGTACCACGGAGATGTTAGCGATTCGGAGTGCTCGATTATGTCGTAAATACCGTCTTTATCCAGCATGTCGTACAATGGAGACCTCGTTTTCTCTAGAATTTCCTTAACTTTTTTGCTGACAAGCTCGAAGTATATCGGGTTATGCGTCTTGGGGTAAGGGCTTTTTTTACGATAGACGATCGCATCCGGCAGAATGCCCCGCATTGCCTCGCGCAAGATGCCTTTCTCGCGGCCGTGGTAGGCCTTCATCTCCCACGGCATGTTGTACGCGTACTCCACGATTCGATAATCGCAAAACGGCACGCGCACCTCCAGCCCGCTGCGCATGCTCATGCGGTCTTTGCGGTCGAGCAGCGTCTGCATGAACCAGTTGACGTTGAGCATGAACATCTCGCGCATCCGCGAGTTTAGTCGGTTCTCATGCGGCAATTTATCTGTGTGAGCGATTGTGTCAGAGTATCGCTGCTGGACATACTCTTCGGCGTTTGGTAGGAGGCCTTTTTTGAGGATTTTTCGGCGAATTTCCAGCGAGCGCGCCCACGGGAAGGTGTCGCTAAACAGCGTGTCTCTGTTGTGGTACCAGGGATAGCCGCCGAAAATTTCATCCGCGCACTCGCCGGAGAGCGCCACCGTAAAGTTCTTTTTGATTTCCTCGCAGAAGAGCAGAAGTGAGGAGTCAACGTCTGCCATGCCGGGCAAGTCTCGCGCGAGGGTGGCTTCCGTTAAGGCCTCGGCGAGCTGTTCATTTTCCAGTACAACATAATTATGGTGCGAACGGATGTCATTGACCATGATTTTTATATATTCCGCGTCGGAGTTGGGCTGGAAGGCGCTCTTCTTAAAGTACTTTTTGTTGTCGACGTAGTCCACCGAATAGGTCGACAGTGGGCCTTTGCCGGTCCGGCCATAGTGGCTCGAGGTGACTTTCGAGATGATACTTGAATCGAGGCCACCTGACAAGAAGCAACACAATGGCACATCCGACACAAGTTGACGCTCGATGGAATCAGTTACAAGGAATCGGGTTTTCTCGACAGTGGCCGCAAAGTTATCGCTGAATTCTCGTGCTTTGAGGGTCCAGTATTTTTTCTTCTTAAGGCCATTTTCCTTCGAGAAATATGCGCATTCGCCAGGTTTTAGCTCTTGCACCCCTTTTATAATTCCGCAGCCGGGAGTTCGTCCTGGGCCAAGAAAGAAGATCTCCACGAGGCCGTCTTCATCCACCTTTGGCTCGACGTGCGGGTTACAAAGCAAGGTTTTTATCTCCGAGGCGAAGATGAGTGCGTTGTTGTAGCGGTAGAAGAAGAGCGGCTTTACGCCCATGCGGTCTCGCGCCATGAAGATGAGCTGTTTTTTTGTGTCCCAAATTGCAAATGCGAAAATGCCATTAAGTTTCTCGACGCAGTGCTCGCGCCAATGTATGAACGAAACTAGCAGTACCTCGGTGTCAGAGTAGCCTTTGAAGTTGTACCCTAAAGCGATCAACTCTGCGCGCAATTCCTTAGTGTTGTAGAGCTCGCCGTTGTAGACAATCGTGTAATCGTCGTCGTTAAAGGCGATGCGCATAGGCTGCTTGCCATTTTGCGGGTCCACGACAATCAATCGACGATGCAAAAGACACGCATTTTTCTCCGTATGCACCCCTGAGGCATCTGGGCCACGCCTTGCTAAACTTTCCGACATTCGACTCAAAACGGTCGTATTTTCACTTATGTCATTTTCGTAGTCGATCCAACCTGCGATTCCGCACATAATTCTGCCTCCCATAAAAAATGACGCCACACATTTGTGACGTCCATCAATATTTTATTATATGCGAAGAGGCGCGTTGTTATGTGCAAAGATTATTAAATATAACGTAAGTGAAATCAGTGCAGTTATAGTGAAAACAAGGTACTTCCGTTCATTTTTACTTGAGTTGCTGCAGGGTTTTGCTTGTGCTATAATTTAAGGTGATTTTTTGGCGAAAAGGAGCCTTAAGTAAGTGAAAATACTCGGAATCGACCCGGGCTATGCGATTGTCGGCTATGGTGCGATATATGCTAAGGCGCTCAAGTTTCAGACGTTGTGCTATGGGGCCATTCAAACGGGCGCGGAAGTGACGTTTGGGAGCCGGCTGGAGAAGATATATGATGATATGTGCGAGTTGCTTGACAAGGTTCAACCGGACGCGCTGGCCATAGAGAAGCTGTATTTTCAGAACAACCAGAAGACCGCCATAGATGTGGCGCAGGCGAGGGGGGTTATTCTTCTTAGTGCGCAAAGGAAAAATGTCCCGATATTTGAGTATACTCCGCTGCAAGTGAAAACCGTCGTAACGGGCTATGGCAAGGCGAAAAAAGCGCAGGTTATGGAGATGACTAAACGCTTGTTGGCGCTTGAGAAGATGCCGAAACTTGATGACACTGCCGACGCTTTGGCTATCGCGATTTGTCACGCGCAGGCCTGCGGTTCGGACTTGCGCATGAGTATGATGAAAAGGAGAAACTCATATAATGTTTTATAGCCTCAGAGGGAAGTTAATCGGCGTCGATGGCCTCACCGTCGCCGTCGAGTGCGCGGGCGTTGGCTACAAATGCAATGTTACCCAGCATACGCTGAGTGAGTTGCCGGCGCTTGGCGAAGAAGTCTTCATTTACACGCACTTGAGCGTGCGCGAGGATGCCATGGAATTGTTTGGCTTCTCTAAGTTGAACGAGCTGAATTGCTTTAAGATGTTAACGTCCGTATCGGGCGTCGGTGCGAAGGTCGGTATCGCGATTTTGTCAACCTTGTCCGCGGAGCAAGTGGCCCTCGCGATAGCCGCCGGGGACAGCAAAGCCTTGACGATGGCGCCGGGTGTGGGCAACAAGTTGGCGCAGCGAATAATCCTTGAGCTGAGAGATAAAGTGGAGAAGGCTCAAGTGGCGGCGCCGATGGGACAGACGTCCTTCGTGAAGATGCCGCTCGGGAATGCAGCCGCCGCGATTAACGCGCTCTCGGTGCTGGGCTACTCGCAATCGGAGGCGGCCGCCGCGGTATCGCAATTCGATGAGACGTTGCCCGTGGAGGAGCTAATTCGCAACGCGCTCAAATCGATGGCGGGGAGGGCTTAGCCGTTGGAGATGGAATTTGATTTTGAAAACAGAATATTGGCACCAGAGGAGCTCCCCGAGGATTTCGACGTTGATAACCCGCTACGACCGCGAACGTTAGCCGAATATGTCGGGCAGGACAAGGTCAAGGAGAATCTTTCAGTGTTCATCAAGGCGGCAAAAATCCGTAAGGAACCGCTAGACCACGTGCTTCTCTATGGCCCGCCAGGCCTCGGTAAGACAACATTATCAGGGATCATCGCGAACGAGATGGGTGTGAACTTTCGCATTACGTCCGGGCCGGCCATAGAAAAGCCCGGTGACCTCGCAGCGCTACTTACAAACCTAAATGAGGGCGACGTGCTCTTCATCGATGAGATACATAGGCTGCCGCGAACCGTCGAGGAAATCTTATATCCGGCGATGGAGGACTTTTCCATAGATATCATCACCGGCAAGGGGCAAATGGCCACATCGTATCATTTGCCGCTGCCCAAGTTTACGCTCGTCGGGGCCACCACCCGCGCAGGACAACTCTCGGCGCCGCTAAGGGATCGTTTCGGAGTTGTTTTGCGCCTCGAGATGTACACCCCGGAGGAGCTTTCGCGCATCGTGACTCGCAGTGCGTCGATTTTGGGCATAAGCATCGACAAGGACGGAGCGCTTGAGGTGGGTTCTCGCTCGCGTGGGGCGCCGCGACTTGCCAACAAGTTGCTCAAGCCCGTGAGGGACT
>JAZQMR010000005.1:0-1503 GCA_045543505.1 Acutalibacteraceae bacterium
CCCTGCGGGGCATTCGGCCGACGCAGAGCTCAACGTAGTTGAGCTCTGCGTCACAAAGAAAATTTTATTTTCTTTGACCTCGCGGCCGCCGGGGCAAGTAGAAAGCCAAATGGCACTCCAGGGAGATTTTATTTTGCTGCATGGTAGGAGGATTTTAGCTTGAGAAAGTTTTTAGGCGTGGCGCTCGCCGCGATGCTGGTACTCACATTGACGGGTTGCACTTGGAGTGACCCGCAAAGCGTGGAGAACGACGGCATTTTTAGGATCTCGATGGTGCCGGACATGGGCGGCGTCAACGACCAATCGTTTAACCAGTCGGCGCTGGAGGGGCTCTACGAGATGCGCGACAACATCCCGAATGTGCAGGTGAGTTACGCGGAGCCGAAGCAATTTTTGGACTTTGAGCCGATTCTGGAGACCCTCGCGGACGGGCCGAGCGATATGATACTTTGCGTGGGAAATGTCCTTGCTGATGCCGCCGAGACTGTTGCCTCGCGCAACCGCGATAAGACCTTCGTGAATGTTGATGTGGCCTTCGACGAAGGCGCCGGCGAGAACTTGACGGGAATCATATTTAAGGCGCAAGACGCGGCGTTTCAAGTTGGATATGCTGCGGGCTTGACGACGAAAACTAACAAGGTTGGCTTTGTTGGCGGCATGAGGGGCCCGATTATCGACCAATTCCAATATGGATACATGGCGGGCGTGGACCTTGCTGCGAAGGAGCGCGGCGTTACGATTGAAGTTATCGTCCAATATGCGGAGAGCTTCTCGGACGGTGCCAAGGGCAAGGCGATTGCGTCGAGGATGTACTCTAGTGGCTGCGATGTAGTTTTCCATGCGGCGGGCGGCGTTGGCTATGGCGTTATCGAGGCCGCCAAGGAGTATGGTACGTTTGCCATCGGCGTGGATAGGGATCAATCCTACTTGGCGCCCGATAACGTGTTGACATCGGCGGTAAAGAACGTTGGCACTGCGGTGCAGATAGTGGCGAAGGAGCTGATGAACGGCGGTACGATCGGCGGCAAGAACTACGAATTTGGCCTCAAGGAGCGCTGTGTTGGCATCCCGGAGAATCACAAGAACATGCGCGAGGACGTCTATCAAAAGACGTTGATGCTGGCCGAGCTAATAGAGTCGGGCGAGATAGTGGTGCCGTATAATGCGATGACGTATAAGGCCTTTGTGGAGACCTTGCGCGAGGGAGGCGGAAAAACTCAGTGAAAATCAGTGCAGAATATGCCGTTCAGATGAGAAATATCTCGAAGAGCTTCGGTGAGAGCCGGGCGCTGGACGACGTGAGCATAGACATAAAGAAGGGTACGATTCACGCGATTTTGGGCGAGAACGGCGCCGGCAAGACGACCCTTATGAACATCCTTTACGGGCTATATCAAGCGGATTCAGGCGAGATTTACCTCAACGGCCGCAAGGTTGATATGAAGACTCCGAATATTGCCATTGAAAACAAAATCGGCATGGTGCATCAGCATTTCATGCTGG
>JAZQMR010000006.1:0-1655 GCA_045543505.1 Acutalibacteraceae bacterium
AACAGCTCTCAAACGCGAGTGCAAAGCCATTTGCAAATAAAAAACCTCACACGCGACTTGTCGTAAGAGGCCACTCGTTGGTCGAGGTGACAGGGCTCGGACCTGCGGCATCTTGGTCCCAAACCAAGCACTCTACCAAACTGAGCTACACCTCGATAATCTATCTTTTATTTTATCATAAGAAGACTTTTTGTCAAGTAGTTACTGCAATTAGGAAGGACTTATTTGAGCTTTTGGGTTTATCCAGAAATTGTCATTGCTAAATTCCGGTATATGCAAGCCAAAACCCTGTAAAATCAAATTCTAAAAAACTGCATAAGTAGCCGTTTATTTTAACTTTTACCGTTTGTAAAAATCATGCAACGTTAGCAATGCCCAAAAATTATTTGTTAAACGGTCTTTAGAACTTGTATATTTAAAATTCAAACTTAGTTTAGATAGCAATACATAAATATATCAAAAAAGGCCTTGCTAAAATTCGATACCATTATGGACAAAGAAGTTAAATGCCCGAAATGCGGGAGCGACAAAAGAGTAAAAAGCGGATTCAACAACAAAAAGCAGCGGACTATATTTCTGTGATAAACTGAAAAAAAGCTGGTGCGAAATTGGAAAAATCCCTAAAAAGGCGAAAAGTCGAGGTTTTGGAATTAGTTAAATTGTGCGTAAATAAAAAACATTTGGCTCTGAGCCTCTGCCTCACGCAAATAAGTCATACTGCCGTACTATGAAGCTAAACTAGTCCTATCCTCTTACGAGAGTAAGAATAGACCTCTGCAAAATCGTGAGTAACCTAATCAAGCAGCTTGGCGCCGCGAGACGCCGAATGCCATATCGGCATTCGACCAGCCCATTGTTCAACAAAGTTGAGCCAGGGGCCACAAAGAAAATATTATTTTCTTTGGCCTCGCGGCCCGTACGGAGCAGCTGAGCAAAAAGAAATCACGCTATTAGAACATCCCAGAAAAATTTAGCCTTTTAAGCCTTTTAAGCTTTTTATTCTCTCCATGATGAACCGGCTGGCGTCGCGAAACTCCTTGCCGGTCTCATTTTTTATGTTCAGCTCGGCAACGGAGATTTGCTCGCCAATGGAAATAATAGCCTTTCTCAAAAACTTAACCTTGTGCTCCTTGGCGCCGGTTATGCAAACTGGAATTATCGGGCTGTCCGTCTGGTAGGCAATCATCGCGCAACCAACCCTCGGTCGCAGGAAGTCGCCAGTCTTCGAGCGAGCTCCCTCAATGAAAAGCCCCAACTGTTCGCCACTTCGCAAGATGTTTTCCGCCTCACTAATAGCAACGCCATCGCCTTTACCACGCTCAACAGGGAAGGCGCCCAAAGTTCTAAAAAGCTTGGCCAGCAGCTTATTCTTAAAAAGCTCAGCCTTGGCCATGAAGTAAATCTGTCTCCTAAGCGTGACGAGGAGCAGAACTGGGTCGATATTCGAGGTGTGGTTCGGACAAATGATACAGCGACCACTCTCCGGAATATTTTCGAGGCCACGTACCTCCAGCCGGTAAAAAATATGTACGAGCGGCCTAATTACCGCGGCGAGAATCCGGTACAACTTGCTTTTTTTCATAGTTTAGTTTTATTCCTCTCTTAAATTTAGTTCCCTAATCGAACATCTGGACGCCGCGAGGCGCCGAATGCCA
>JAZQMR010000007.1:0-4335 GCA_045543505.1 Acutalibacteraceae bacterium
GGGCCTCGACGATGAGGCGCTGTACAAGCAATTTATGCTGTGGTCGCTGCACGGGCAGTCGAAGGACGCGCTGGCGAAGACGCGGCTGGGTAGCTGGGAGTACGACGTGCTTTGCCCTGGCTACAAGTGCAACATGACCGACTTGGCGGCGGCGGTGGGGCTTGCGCAGCTCGACAGGTATCCGCAGCTTTTGGCCAGGCGGCGCGAGATAATAAACAGGTACGACGAGGCGCTGAGTGGCTTGTCGGTGACGATTTTGCGGCACTTCGACGAGAGGCACAAGTCGAGCGGACACTTATACATAGTGCGACTGGATGGCAAGGACGAGACACAGCGCAACCGACTAATTGAGCTAATGGCACAAAAAGGCGTCGCTACAAATGTGCATTACAAGCCATTGCCGATGCTTACCGCCTACAAAAATTTGGGCTTTGATGTGAAAAGCTTCCCGAATGCCTACGAGATGTACAAAAATGAGGTGACTTTGCCGCTACATACTTTGCTCAGCGACGACGATATTGACTATGTGGTGAGCGTGTTTGAAAGTTGCCTGAAAGAGCTGTAAAATGGCTTTAGACCGGACGTGTAAGGGGTTGAGACTGGCTTGAGAAAATCTATTGGCGGCGTTGTTTCCGAGAGCATTTTTAGCAAGGAGTCTGCGTTTCGCGTAGCGTATTTTGTGGCCATCTTTTTGAGTAGCGTCACTTTTTTGGACATTTTCGCGACGGTTTTGGCGGCCGGATTGATCGTTTGGAGCTTTTTTATCGTTCGCGACAACATAAAAAGCAAAATTAAAAATTTGAAGTATTCTAAAATTATTTTGCTATTTCTATTTTTCTCGGTGGTCACGGCGTGCGTAAACATCAAGATGGGCTTCCCAATTGGCTTTCTGGCGGGCTTGGTGATGGTTTACCACGCGGCGATTTGTTTTTTTATTTTCTACGGGATGCATGTTGACGCAGATTTTGAGTCGCTAAAAAAAGAGATGTTTTTCTTGTGCAAAGTGACGGTAGCTTTGTCGATAGCTTTAGTCACGCTTAGTTTCATTCTATTGATTTTTAAGGATTCATTTACAGTCGAACTGACTTTTCCTATTATTGACAATTATGACCACTACGAGCGCGTGATAGGAATCGTGAAAAAGCCGAATTCTACGCGCTTTACGGGGGTTTTCATCAATCCAAATGTTTTAGCGTTTATTTCGGCAGTATCGATAATTTTTACGCATATACTTTATCGAGGCGGTCAGTTTTTCAGTGGAGCAAAAAAGTGGACAAGATTTTCGCTTGCGATTTTCGTGGCAGCGACGCACTTTGTGGCGCTAATTTTGAGCGACTCGATCGCGTCGTTCATATTTTTGATAATTTACGCGGTACTGTGGCTGTTCTACAAGTTAGTGCTCGAGCAGCGGGCGATCTCACTTATGGCCGTGCTCAGGAGAGGCGCGTTGTTCTTATTGAGCGGTCTGCTTGTCGTTTTCGGTTTTTGCGCAATGAGAGCGTATTTTCAAAACGGTGCCTCGAATTTGATTGATGATGTCTACTCGATGATTGCTGACACCACCTCGCGCGCGGACATCGACGAGGATATACTGCATTTTGGGCGTCCGAACCATGATTTGCGCGATGGCAGCGGGCGTCGACGGCTCTTAAAGCAGGCGGCATATATTTTCGCCAAGCATCCGATTCTTGGAATTGGCAGCACGAACGTGGTGGCCTATGGCGACAAATACTTCGAGTCCGGCATTGCCTTTTCGAATTTTCACAATAGATATGTCTCAATTCTTGTGTGCAATGGGCTAATTGGATTTGTGCTATTTATGGTATTTTTGCTGCTTGCGTTGTTAGATCTAATAAAATTCTTTTTCGAAAAGCAATTATCTCTAAAAAAAGACATTTTCTTAAACTTGCTAATTTGCATCTTGGCGTACCTAGTTTTTGCGTTGTTCGAGAAGACTCTGTTGTCCGAGATTAACTTCATGGGGGTGCTGTTTTGGACAGTACTGGGGTACGCAATGTTATACTCGCAATTGAAAAATAGCCAAGCGCGGCCAAGTAGTATATAATAAGTGCAGTTTAAATTAAGGGATGAATTTTCTTGAAGAAATCGAGCGCGTACAAATTGGTTTTGACGAGCATTATGGCGACGTTCATCGTGATGTCTACGTTTTTGAGCATAATCTTGCCGGTGGGCGGAAGTGCCACAACTTTTCATCTTGGGAACATAACGTGCCTGTTATCCGGGATTCTTTTGGGGCCGCTTTACGGTGGGCTAGCGGCGGCAATCGGATCGCTCGCGTTTGACCTTCTTAACCCAATTTATATTGCATCCGCGCCGTTTACTATCGTTTTTAAGTTTACGATGGTTTTCATTTGTGGCGCCATCGCGCACGGCAAGGGCAAAAACGGCGAAGATCCTCGATTTAACGCGGTTGGAGCAATCGCCGGAAACTTAGTTTACATAGTTTTGCGGGCGCTGAAATGCTTAGTTGTGAACATGTATCTGCTAAAAATGGAGCCGCTCACGGCCATGTTGCTGACCCTAAACGGCGTGTTGGTCTCGATATTTAAAGCCATCGTCACGGTGACTGTAGTGATGATTCTAACGCCGATAATCCAGCGGAAAATAAAGCGCGTTCGTTTAGGTTAAACCTCGCGCTATGTGAGTGCTTTATAATGGATACGCTCTTTTTGTTTTGCCGCAACCTGGCCGCGAGGCCAACGAAAATAACATTTATTTTCGTTGTGTACAAGACCCCAACTTTGTTGGGCTCTTGTATGGCGGAAGGCCCTACGGGCCTTCCGCGCCTCGCGGCGTGGCGCTGAGGCGCTAAATTAAGGCTTTCATTTTACTTACGCTTTATAAGAGCTGAAATCAAGTTAAGCCGGAGCTTAATCATATCCGCTAGCTTAGAGTGTCGCAGGCTGCTCGCGTTGCTTGAGTGCCGACGATATTTTATTAGCGGTGAATGCACAAAGGCGACAGTGCCATTTTTTTCGCCCATGAGGCCGATCCACTGATCGTGCATGGGGATTTTCTCCGGGAATGGCAAAACTTGCGGCAAAAACTCTCTTCGAAGAGCCATACAGCAGCCGATATAAGAATTGTGCATCAGATTGAATAAAAAGCCGCGGGTGCAATGCCGAAACTTAAAAAAGGACGGATGAATCGTAGCTTCGTTGTCGTCAATGACGCAGCAATCGTGAAGAACCACATCGGCGTGTTTATGCTTAAAGGCGCTCAACACGCGCGAGACCTTATTCTCGAGCCAAATGTCGTCCTGGTCGCTGAGGAATATGTAGTCATTTTTGCAGTGCTGGAGGGCGTTCTCGAAGTTTTTAATGGCGCCTTTAGACGGCCCTCGAAAAATCTTAATGCGGCAATCGCGGACAGCCAAATCGGAGATAATCCGGTAGGTGTTGTCCGTGCTTTTGTCGTAGGAAATTACAATTTCGTCGCTGCAACTGAGCTGTTTTAAGATCGATAAAATTTGTTCCTGGATATATTTTTCACCGTTATAAACGGCCATAGCAACGGAAATTCCCATACTAATTGCCCTTTTTCGCGTACTCGTTGAAGGTCGGTAGGAGCTGGTCCTTGCTCGAGAGTAGAATCGTCATATCGCCGG
Source organism: Acutalibacteraceae bacterium (assembly GCA_045543505.1). Taxonomy (GTDB): domain Bacteria; phylum Bacillota; class Clostridia; order Oscillospirales; family Acutalibacteraceae; genus CAG-557. Next base: position 3,629 of record JAZQMR010000007.1, read on the forward strand.
AGATTGGCCAGCTTATGTTGATGTCCGGGTCGTTGTAGATGATGCCGCTCTCGTTTTTGGGATCATAAAAATTCGTGCATTTATAAACAAATTCGGCCTCATCGGAGAGCACCAAAAAGCCATGAGCAAAGCCCTCTGGAATGTAGAGCTGGCGCTTGTTTTCGGCACTCAAGGTGGCCCCAACCCACTTGCCGAACGTCGGGCTGCCTTCGCGCAGGTCCACGCCAACATCGAAGACCTCGCCGCTTATGACTCTAACGAGCTTACCCTGAGGATTTTTCGTCTGGAAGTGTAGCCCGCGCAGGACGCCTTTCTTCGACTTGGACTGATTATCCTGTACGAAATTAGCGTCGATGCCAGCCGTTTTAAACTCCTCATAGTGGTAGGTCTCGAGAAAATAGCCGCGCTCATCGCCGAAAACGGTCGGCTCGATGATAAACATCCCGTCGATGGCGGTCTTTATGAAATTAAATTTGCCCATAAGCGAATTTTGCTCCTTGTTCAAGTGGTTTACGTTTACTCTTGCTTTTATTTTGGGAGTGGCCTAAGCCAGCATCTGACGGCCGCGAGGCGCCGAAGGCCCACAGGGCCTTCGGCTGCCAATCACTCAACGTTGTTGAGTGATTGGCTACAAAGAAAATATTATTTTCTTTGGCCTCGCGGCCCGGCAGTGGCAGCAAGTCAATAGAAAATGCGCATGTGGGGCA
>JAZQMR010000008.1:0-1901 GCA_045543505.1 Acutalibacteraceae bacterium
ATGTTTTTTATTTGGAGGTAATGTGTTAGCCTTTGCTGAGGCTCAAAAGCCGCAACCTGGCGTAAAGACCGTCAAAAACTTGCTTGTCACGGCGATAGAGCCCGTCGGAAAGACCATGTACATATGGGGCGGCGGCTGGAACGAGGAAGATACTGGCTCTGGCGAGGGCTCAACGCATATCGGTTTGATGCCAGAATGGGAGCCCTTTACAAAGCAGCAGGATGCCGATTATGATTTCCACAACTTTGAGTATCAGATCAACAAGGGCCTTGACTGTTCTGGCTTTGTTGGTTGGACACTTTACAACGTCTTTAACACCGAAAACGGCAAAGATGGCTTCGTTATGCCATCAACGAAGATGGCTCGGGAGTTTGCCAATCGTGGATTTGGCTCATTCAAGGACAAGAGCGAAGTTACGGACTACAAAGCTGGCGATATCATGAGTGGTCCAGGGCATGTATGGATTTGCATTGGCAAGTGCGAGGATGGAAGCGTTGTATTTGTACATAGCTCGCCTCAAGGTGTGCAAATTAACGGAACGACGACTCCTGATGGCAACGAGGATAGCATGGCGATAAAGTTAGCAACGCGCTACATGACAAAGTACTATCCGGAGTGGGCTGAGAAGTATCCTAAGTTTAGCCGAAATGAGGATTATTTAACGAAATACTCACAAATGAGATGGGTAGTAGATGGAACCGGTGTACTGACTGACCCAGATGGTTACTTTGAGAAAAGCGTTGAGGAGATTTTAGCAGACCTTTTTGACGAGAATAATTAAGTAGATTGCAGCGAGAACTTGCGAAGGACGTGGCTTGCATGATAGACGTGATCATAATTGGAGCGGGTCCTGCAGGACTTACGGCGGCGTTATACGCCGCTCGCGCGGGGCTCTCGGTGTTGGTTTTAGAGAAGAATATCTACGGCGGGCAAGTCGCGTTGACAAACGAAGTAGAGAACTATCCAGCGATTGAGCGCATAACCGGTGTGGAGTTCTCGATGAGTCTTTATAAGCAAGTCGTCAAGCAAAATGTTGAGGTGCGCCTCGAGGAAGTAAAACGCGTGGACTTTTCTGGTGATACAAAGAAAATTTACACAGACTCAGATGAATATGAGTCAAAAACAGTTATAATTGCGAACGGTGTGAAGCGCAGAAGGCTTGGTTGCAAGGGCGAGGCGAAGTTTGCTGGACGAGGTGTTTCTTACTGCGCGACGTGCGACGGGGCCTTCTTTAAAGGGAAAGACGTCGCAGTGGTTGGCGGCGGAAATACTGCCCTTGAAGATGCACTATTCTTGTCAAACATTTGTAAGAGCGTGACTGTTTTGGTGCGTCGAGATAAGGCTCGAGCTGAACGGTTTTTGTTTGAAGCAGCCAAGGCGAAGTCAAACATAATCTTTAAGTACAACACCATTGTGACAGAGATTTGCGGTGAACGTGGCTCTGTATCACATGTTAATGTGAAAAACAACGCTTCAAATGAAGATTTGAAACTAGACGCCGCTGCTATTTTTATCGCGATTGGCCTAGAACCAAGCAACGGCATCTTTTCTGAATTTGTAGAGTGGGATGAGCATGGCTATATCGTTGCAGATGAGAGTTGTTTAACCAATGTGCCGGGAATTTTCGCTGCAGGCGATACTCGAACAAAAGCGTTAAGGCAGATTGTTACGGCTGCCGCGGATGGAGCAGTGGCAGCCAAAAATGTGGTAGAATATTTGAATACTTAAGGCTGGTAGCCCACTCGGGGCTGCCTTTTATTTTACAAATAAGCTTTTAACTTCCCAATCAAAAACACTTACAAAAAAGCTTGACAATTGCAAATAGATATATTACAATAAAACAAGCTGAAGCGCTTTGACCAAAATTAATTCAGAAAGGATGAGAAAAATGGCGAAAAACG
>JAZQMR010000009.1:0-2148 GCA_045543505.1 Acutalibacteraceae bacterium
TTCTTCAAACACTTTTTCGCAAAGCGTATCAAGTTCCTTATCGCGAGCCAACATTTGATTCAGTGCGTCAAGATTTTTCTTCTGTGTCGCCTGAATCCGCTTGTAGTTCTCATCAACGACTATTTTTACAAACTCATCTTCAAACTCGGTTGCAAACTGCACAATATTTGAAATATCATTTTTGATTAAGTAATCCAGGACGTCGACTCTGACATGATGTGTCTTTTTACAAAGGCCGTTGCCTGCTCGATTATTCTTGCAAGAAAAATAATGATTGTCTGGGTTATCGTGAGTGTATTTGTAATTTAGATTGGCTCCACAATCTGAACACCTCAGAAATCCTGCAAACATATTTTTAGGGATGCATTTTGGTTTTCGGCATTTGGTGTCTCCAAACGATTTTTGAATTTCCTCAAAAAGTTCTCGACTAATTATGGGTTCATGGACATCTTTATGAATCTGCCAGTTTTCACGGTCATTGTCTATTCTGCTTTTAAGTTTAAAAGATTTGCTGTAAGTCTTGAAGTTGACAACATCGCCGACATATGATTGATTCGTTAAGATTCTTTGTATCATCCCGTGATTCCAAAGATATTCATTCAGCGGAGGTTTAGCAATAGGTTTGCTAACACCCTTTTTTGCTGCGTAAACCGACGGTATATAGACTTTTTGCTGTTTTAGAATCTTAGCAATCTTGTTCATACTTTCGCCCTGTTTTCTATAAGCTCGAAGATGTAACGGACTATCTGAGCACCTTCTTCATCAACAACCCAGCGCTTTTTGTCCATTTCATCATACATATAGCCGAGTGGAGGTCTACCTATTGCATAACCCTGACTGTTTTTTATTTTTAGTGTTGACCGCATTTTGCGACTCATATCTTTTGTGTACCATTCGTTCATAATATTCCTGAACGGTGTAAAATCATCTTCGGCGCGTGGCCGCGCAGGCCAATTCGCGTAAAAAGCTTTATGCTGTTTTGTGAGAATTTCCACTCGCGATAAAAACTTTTCCAGTAATTTTGTCTTTATTAATACAAATCAACTAGCTATTTTACATATACTGCAAATAATACAAAAAGATTAAAATAGTTTCAGTGAGTTGTCCAACTTTAGCGTAGTTCCTTCCAAGACGCGACATATCTTTTACAACTAATGTTGCCACTTGGTCGGATTCAATCATCTTGAACATCTCTTTGAAGCCTTGTCGATTAAACGTAACCCCAGAAAAGCCATCATCAATAAAAATTTTCGTGTTTCTAAAGCCATTTTTCTTTGCAAAACTCATTAAGAGCGTTCGCTGGTTTGAAATACTGTTGCTCTCACCTTCTAAATCATCGTCTCTTGACAATCTTAAATATAACGCTGTTATTTTTACTATGTTTGCAGCTCTTTGTGAATATTACTCACTCGAGTGTTGCTTACAAGATAAAATTGCGGGCAATAACTTTCCAAATCAGAAAAGATATGGGGCGCAACTTGTCGTGTGCGGTCACGCACCGATTTTTTCCTTCAATGTTTGGCCTTGCTCTAAAAGCGGGTGACCCCGCAGGACTAGTCGCGCACAAAGCAATTTCTAAAGACGAAATTTTTTTGCCCGCGGATAAATTTTTTTCAATATCTCAGCCCACTTTTGGTGGCACACGAATTTCACATCCTCGAAGTTATCGCGAGGCTACCCCCATTGCTTGCGACGGTTTTTCACGCTCGAGCTGTGGCTAGGCAGGAGTATCTTTAAATGTTGCTGAGATATTAATATTCGATTTTCAAGGTTCAGACGGAGGAATGGAAAATTATTCCTCCGTATATATAAAGAGTCTTTTGAAGTGTTTTTTTATTTGAAAAAATTGTCGACAAAAATATTTCTACCTATTTGATATATTGCTCTTTAAGATTCGCAAAATCTTGTTGAATCTGCAGCAAATTTGAGATTGACTTAAATTGTAAAAATAAGAGATTTCACTTTGGGTCTTGCACTCTTTAACTATGTAGCTGATAAAAGTCTGGTCTTCGACAGATAGACTTTTCACGGCTTCATATAACTTTGGATTCTCAATAAGTTCAATCCAGCCCAGCAAATTTCGTTCTTCTAAGAGCTTGTCCATATTCTCACCAACAGAAAATTGGTCGTACAAAATTTCATCAAGGG
>JAZQMR010000010.1:0-3762 GCA_045543505.1 Acutalibacteraceae bacterium
CACCGCCAGCAACTTTTTGGGCAAAGTCTTCATACAACTTCGCCCCACTGAATTGAACAAGGGGGATTTGTGCCATTTGCCTTTTGTTTGTATTAGTTTGAACAATTTATTCACACCAAGACTTCCTTTCTGATTTTAATGTAGGCTGCACTTGCTATATTAACAGAAAACCAAAACATTGACAAGCGTTTTTTGCGCCATGGCGAAAAGCGCACAAAAACGAGGTTTTCTTAACGAAAAATATAAAAGTGACGCTCTAAATTATTTGAGGTCGTCCTTCTTTTATGTGAAAATATACTTTGCATTAAACTTTTTCATTTTGTACGTATCTTGTTTCTTTCTGCATGTGAGCAATGTGCACAGAAAGCAACACAGTTGTATTTGGAAGGAAATGGTTTTAGAAGAATTGAAAGGATTCTTAAGGTTAGCCATGTTTCTGTCATAAACTAGGTAAAAAACCGGCGCGAAATTGGAGAAAGTTTCTAAAAAAGACGAAAAAGTGAGGCCTTGGAGCTCGATGAGTTGTGCGTAAATTTTAAAAAAAACATCTGGCTCTGGACCGCAGTAGACCGCGACACAAAGCGGCTTGTTGGGTTTCAGATTGGCACTCGAGAAACAAAATACTTCCAAAAACTCTCGAATAAAATTAGCCATATTGACGCAAGATTTTATGCGTCTGACCATTGGCATGCATACAATCTCATCGACCAGGCCAAACATCTCACTGGAAAAGCACACACATATACCGTCGAGCGCATGAATAGGCTTTTGCGCCACTATCTCGCTAGGTTTGCCCGAAAAACCTACTGCTATTCGAAGAATTTACAGATGATTAACTACTCACTTTTGCTGTTTATGCATAGGGAGCTTATTGAATATATGAAAATTTAGCAATGCCCCTATTGCTACCCATAAAACAAGGTCATCCACAAGCCCCCTACCCCTTCAAGAGCCGCATAAACTCTGCGAAATGGCGTTTCTTTCGACGGATGCCAATGTTATGCTTAACCAGAATAGTATCCTCGCCGATGACCTCGATGTCCTCCCAGCGAATGATAACGTCATCTTCGCGGCCGAGCAGACCACAACAACGCAGTCGACCGTATATGATAATCGCGACAAGGCGGGCCTCGTGGGTATCAATTTCTATGTCGCTGACGCAACCTAAACGCACGCCCGTCTTGACGTTTATGACCTCCTTATTCCGCATATCGACGCACCTGCAACGCATATAAAACCTCCGTTTGAGCGTAATTGACTTAGCCTTTTCGCGCATAATATAATTAGGGTGAAAATTTTCGAATTAAGGATGAAATGCATGCCTGCGGAGCTAAAAAACAGCATTAAGAGATATATTCCCGAGCCGGATTTTGGCCTCTCCTATGAGCAAATTCTCTCCCGGAAAGAGGCTGATCTTGTCAATAAGGACACTTCGATTCCGACAAAGACTATCCCTCAAATTATAAAAGACAACACCTTCACGCTCTTTAACATACTCAACTTCGTTTTAGCCGCCGCGATTATTTATGTGGGCTCGTTCAAGAACCTCCTCTTCATGGGCGTGGTCATTTCTAACCTCATTATAAGTACATACCAGGAAATTCGTGCCAAGCGCGCCGTTGATAAGCTGTCGATTTTGTCGCTGAACAAGGTCACGGTCATTCGCGAGGGTAAAAGATGTAAAATTAACATCGACGAGCTGGTTCTCGACGACATAATTGAGCTTTCGCAAGGCAGTCAAATTCCGGCGGACTGTAAAATTATATGTGGTCAAATTAGCGTTAATGAGTCGTTGCTGACCGGCGAATCTGACTCGATTGACAAGAAAGTCGGCGGTTTGTTGCTGTCTGGAAGCTTCGTTGTGAGTGGCAAGTGCAAGGCGAAAATCGAGCACGTTGGCCAGGACAATTATGCCTCGAAGATTTCGAGCGACGCCAAGTACGTCAAGAAGAGCAACTCGCAAATTATGGCGGCTTTCAACCGGATTATTCTTATTTTGTCGATTCTAATCGTGCCCATCGGCGCGATGCTCTTTATGCGTCAGCTGAGCCACAACTCCCTCGAGAACGCCGTCGTCAACACCACCGCAGCCCTCATCGGGATGATCCCCGAAGGCTTGGTTCTTCTGACAAGTACCGTGCTGGCCGTCGGTGTTATTCGCTTGACGAAGAAAAAAGTCCTTGTGCAAGACCTCTACTGCATCGAGACGCTTGCCCGGGTCGATACGCTGTGCCTCGACAAGACCGGTACGATTACTCAAGGCACCATGCAGGTTGAGGACGTTATTCCTCACAAGGGCGTCTCGCAGAGCGACGTGCGCGCGGGCCTTGCGATGATTGTCAACAACACCGACGACAGCAACCCGACCTACCACGCCATCAAGGACTTTGTTGGCGAAAATAAGACGCTTCACAAGAAAGCCTCGGCTGTGGTTCCCTTCTCATCGGAGAAGAAATGGTCCGGCGTGTACGTCGAGGGGCACGGCGCCTATGTGATGGGTGCTGCGGAGTTCATCTTGAGGGACAAATGCGACTCCATAAAGGATCAATTGCAGCAACTCACAAAGGAAAATCGCGTAGTTATATTGGCTCACTCGAAGGAGAATTTCATTGGCAAGGAGTTGCCGATGAACCTCGAGCTTATGGGTTTTGTGTTGATTCGCGACGTCATCCGTGAGACCGCCGCTGCGACCCTCAAGTACTTCTACGACGAGGGCGTCGACGTAAAGATTATTTCCGGCGATAACGTGTCGACCGTCTCGAATATTGCGCGGCGCGTGGGCGTCAAGGGCCACGATAAGTGCGTCGATGCGAGTACCTTGCGAACGAACGATGACATCAAAAGGGCTGCGCATGAGTATACGATTTTTGGTAGAGTCTCGCCGACGCAAAAGAAGGAGATAATTTGCGCCCTCAAGGAGCAGGGGCACACGGTTGCCATGACCGGCGACGGTGTTAATGACGTCCTTGCGCTGAAGGAGGCTGATTGTAGTGTCGTCATGGCCAACGGCAGCGATGCCGCGCGAAACGTATCGCAGCTTGTCCTGCTAAACTCGGATTTTGCCTCCATGCCCAAGGTCGTGCTCGAGGGGCGCCGCTCCATCAACAACATCCAGCGCTCGTCGTCGCTGTTCCTCATTAAGACGATCTACTCGACGCTGCTGGCGATTTTGTTCCTATTTTTCCACACGCCGTACCCGTTCATGCCCATCCAGATGACGCTCATCAACATGTTCACCATCGGCATCCCGTCGTTTGTGCTGGCGCTCGAGCCCAATAATAGTCGCATCGACGGCAACTTGTTCTTCAACATAATAAAAAAAGCGCTCCCGTGCGCTCTCACCATAGTCATCTCCATACTTTCCGTCACCGCAACGTCAAAAATTGTTCCGCTCACCGACGTTGAAATGTCGACACTTTGCGTAATCCTAACCGGCCTAAACGGCTTTCTGCTGCTATTTAAACTGTGCACACCATTCAATTTGACGCGAAAAATTCTCTTTTCCGTCATGAGCGCTGCCTTTGCAATTTCCATACTATTGTTTAGGGGCTTTTTCTCGTTAGCAGCTCCAAGTTTTAAGCTAATCTTAGTCGGAGGGGCCTTGTGCACGCTGTCCTGGTACACGCTTAATTATTTGTCGCGCTTGGCTAAGGCTTTAGTGAAAAACAGAGGGAGCGCCCCGAGTGAGCACTTTCCATTGGGCTAGCTGCCAAACCAGGCCGCGAGGCCAACGAAAATAATATTTATTTTCGTTGTGGCCCA
>JAZQMR010000011.1:0-2695 GCA_045543505.1 Acutalibacteraceae bacterium
CCGCCTGCGGCGGCAAAAGACGCGGCTGACCCCGAAGATGCAAAGATTACAGATGACAGATCTAGCTTAAAAGCGGCAGCAGCGGCGCTATAGTTGTTGACGTGGCTGTAACCGACGCAGTGGCCGCGACAGGCTCTGAGCGCACCGTCGCCAGCGCTGTAGAGAGGCGAGCGCAGCCAGGAATAAGAGCTGACCCCAGCAGGCCAGTAAGAAATGGGGATAGCGCGAGCCGAGTCGAGGCTCTCGTAACTGGAAGTAAGACTCACGTCGCCAGCACCCCAGCCAAGAACCTGGTCAGAGGAGTAGTTCCCACTCGGCAGCCAAAAGTGGTCTGTGGCAGAGTACGTAGAGGCGGCCACATCCTTGCTATTAAGCACGTTAGTGGAGTAGGTAAACGGCTGCACCAAAGCGTATTCGGTGTTGCTAAACTGAGACGCGTAGCCGGAGGAATTGTCGCTGGCATAAGTGCCCGTCGTCGAGTCGATGCCGAAGTTTTTGTTCGTCACAGTACCATCGTTAGCAACCGTACCGAGACCATTATTCAAGTACGCCCGCAAGTCGCTGCGGCCCCAGTGGTTGGCCTTCGCCGCTGTGATAAATTTATCGGGTTCGTCCTCCGCAAATACCCCGATTTTGGGAGCCATCGATAGTATTAACGAAGCACTAACCCCGACGGCTAACATTTTCTGCAGAAATTGCGGCCTTTTCAGCGTGAAAATTTTCCACAACTTCCGCTTGCGATAAACTTTTTCTTTGATTCTATCCAAAACAATCACTTCCTTTGCAATTAAAAATAGCTTTAATAACAATATAGCAAAAAAGCAGCAGCATCTCAATGTTTTTTTTGGTGCAAATACTTTGGTTGAAATTTGTCGAATTTACTGATACTTTTATCAAATGGGATAAAATCGTTAATGCTTTTCTTGTTCTCAAGGAAATTCCTGGCTGCGCTCGCCTAACTACAACAATGGCAACAATGCGCTCAAAGCCTGTCGCGGCAACTACGTCAATAACAACAACGTCAACAACAATAACGCCACTGCTGCCGATTTGCCTTACCGCCAGAAACGCGCTCCTAAGTAGGGGCCGTCCGTGCCAAGGCAAAGGGATTTTATTCCAGTTTGCCGTAAGACTTAAGATTTAAAATAGCTGGCGGACGAACACTTGTCGCAGATAAACTTGGACGCCTCAGCGCTTTCGAGTTTTTCCTCGGAGTTTCCGGGTCTGCGATTCTTCTTTTTTTATGAGGTAATTTTATGACTGACTACGAGAAAATTTGCGATTTTGAAAATTTATACAAGGCTCACAAACGCGCTCGATTATGCAAAAGGCACAAAAAAGATGTTATTTTATTTGAGATGAACCTTGCTGAAAATCTCTGGAAAATAAAAAATTCGCTTGAAAATCGCACTTACAAACTCTCCGGGTACAATAAATTTATGATTTTTGACCCAAAAGAGCGCTAAATTCAAGCACTTTCTTATTACGACAGGATTGTTCAGCACGTTCTTTGCGACGAAGTTTTAACGCCTTTTTTCGATAAGCGACTAATTTACGACAACTGCGCCTGCAGAATCGGCAAAGGCACGCATTTTGCGCTAAACAGGTTAACTCAATTTTTCCGGCAACATTATAAACAGCACGGGGCAAACGGCTACATTTTGAAGTGCGATATTCGAAAATATTTTGCAAGTATCCATCACGAAGTGCTTAAAAATCGGCTTACGCAAGTCATTCCAGACAAAGATATTTTAAATTTGCTTTTTCACATCATCGATAGCTACCAACATTCTCCAAATCGCGGTCTGCCCATGGGCAATCAAACCAGCCAGCTTTTTGCGCTCTACTATCTCGACCCACTTGACCGATTTATCAAAGAAAAATTGCAAATAAAGCATTACGTTCGCTACATGGACGACCTCGTTTTACTCTCGGATGATAAAGAACGGCTGGCGGAATGTCTAAAAATCACGAAAACAATTGCGAATAATCACCTCAAGCTTGAATTTAACGACAAAACTCAAACTTTTCCTATCAGAAATGGAGTCGATTTTTTAGGCTTTCATTTTTATCTTACTGACTCCGGAAAAGTCATAAAAAAGCTGCGGCGGTCCTCAAAAATTCGCTTTAAAAATCGCCTAAAACAGCTTCAACATGAATACAAAACCGGCAAAGTTCAATTGGACGATATAAATATGTCGCTGGCAAGCTACCACGGGCATTTAAAGCACGGCCACACCTATAAATTGCGCACCCGTGTTTTCTCAAAAATAAAATTTTCCAAGCCTCAATTGAGCGAAAAAACCGAATATTAAAAGCAATTCGACCGAATAAAATCGGTCGTTTCTTTATGCCATTTCGTAACAGATAGCTCGTCTTTTTTTCTAAAAAAAGCAAAAATCTCTTTGAATTCACAAGAAATCTCATCCAGGTCTCGACGTTGAAATTGGAAGAAAATGGTTAATATTTGGGTGTTAGCAAATCAATTTAGGCAAATACACCATAATTCAACTTTATTCGTTGTTATTTAACCTTTCACCCCGAGGAAGTACAGAAAAACAGGAAGTGTGTAACCTTTGTCCCTACTAGGTGCAGCACAGAGAAAGGAGGATTTAAGTATTGCCTAACATAGAAAAATAAAATATCTCTACATAAAAGCTATGTAGGCATTGGGTCATTGCACCTAAATTAAATA
>JAZQMR010000012.1:0-3509 GCA_045543505.1 Acutalibacteraceae bacterium
GCTGGCCGAAGGCCCGCAGGGCCTTCGGCGCCTCGCGGCCGTAAGATGCTCGATCAGAGCACTTATAAAAATTTTTTTACTTGAAGGAGGTCTACTATGGCACTGGATGGCGCGTTCTTGCGGCACGTCAAGGAGGAGCTGCGCGCGGCGTTGCTGGGGGCGAGGGTCGATAAAATTTATCAGCCAAATTCGGAGGAATTCGTGTTCTCGCTGCGCAGCAAGTCGGGAGCATACAAACTTTTGCTGAGCGCCAGGGCCAACAGCGCGCGTGTGCATCTCACGGAGGCAACCCCGGAGAACCCAGCCACGCCGCCGATGTTGTGCATGTTGTTTCGGAAAAAGCTGCTGAGTGCCAAGCTCATCGACGTGCGGCAGCCAGACCTCGAGCGCGTGCTGTTCTTCGATTTCGACGCCCGTAATGAGCTTGGCGATGAGGTTTTGCTGACGCTCGCGGCGGAGATGATGGGCAAGCACAGCAACGTGATTTTGCTCGACGATCAGCAGAAAATTATCGACGCGCTTAAGCGAATCGACCTTGCAAAGTCCTCAAAGAGGCAGGTCCTACCCGGGCTAAATTACAGTTTGCCGCCCGCTCAAGGCAAGTTGAGTTTGCTGGATGACGACATTGAAGAAATTGTCCGAAAAGTAGAAGAAACGGTTTCTACTCAAGGTCTTGTGGATGCGCTTTTGCAAAATGTTATGGGCTTGTCGTCGGTGGTTTGCAATGAGGTCTCAAAAAAATCACAAGTTGCAGGTTTGCGCGAGAGTTTAGAGGCGTTAAAATCCACAGTAAAAATTTGCTCTGGGGCACCGTTTATCACTTATGACGGCGACAGACCTAAGGATTTTTCATTCCTCGAGCCGAATAAACTTGAGGATATATCTGTGGCGAAAAAGTGCGAAAGTTTCTCGGCCTTGCTGGATGAATTCTTTGAGCAACGAGACAGCATCGACCGCATGAGGGTTAAGTCGCACGACTTGCGCAAGCAAATTGGCAATATCTTGGCGCGGCTGAGAAAGAAGCTTAAAATTCAGGCGCGCGAGGTCGAAAACAACAAAAATAAGGACAACTTGAAGCTCTTTGCTGATCTCATAAACGCGAACCTTTATCGGATCAAGCCAGGCGAAACCGAGGTCGAGTTGGGGAATTTCTACGATAAAAATCAAGGCCTTGTGCGCATAAAACTCGACGCGACCAAAACTGCGGCCGAGAACGCGCAAAACTTTTATAGGCAATATAAGAAATCCAAGGTCGCGGTGGAGAAGCTTACCGAGGAGATGGACAAGGCCACGCAGGAGATCGCCTATCTTGAGAGCGTCTTGGATGCGGTGGAGCGCGCAGAGGCGGAGCGGGACTTGATTGAGATAAAAAACGAGTTGGTCGCGCAAGGGTTCATAAGGTTGCGCGGAGCCGGCAAGAAAAAATTGAAGGCGCTCCCCCCCATAGAGTACACCTTGGATGGCGGTGCGAAGGTTTTGGTAGGGCGAAATAATCATCAAAACGACCAACTGACCTTGAAAATGGCCGCAAAAAAGGACATTTGGTTTCACGTAAAGGACATGCCTGGCTCGCACACGATTTTAGTTGCCAACTCTCAGCCGGTGGAGGACGAAACCTTGCTTTTGGCAGCTAAAATCGCGGCGTATCACAGTAAGGCGAAGAATTCCGCGAATGTGCCTGTTGATTTTGCGCTCGTCAAGGATGTGAAAAAGCCCGCTGGGGCGCGCCCCGGTATGGTCATCTACAACAACTACAAGACCCTCTATGTGACGCCAGATAAAAACTTAGGGGTGCTCTAATTAGAGCGTTCTTTTTGCTTGAGTGCTCTGAACGGGCCGCGAGGCCAAAGAAAATGTTATTTTCTTTGTGCAATAGAGCTCAACAAAGTTGGGCTCTATTGCGGCCGAAGGCCCGTAGGGCCCTCGGCGCCTCGCGGCTGTAGGCTGTTTGCTTAAGGCATTCCCGGAAATTTTATCGCGAGTTTATGTCAATAAATCGGGAGACTTGTTGAAAAAACGCAGTGAAAATTTGTGCATATAGATATTTCGCCTATTGTGCTGAACGCGATTGACGCAACCACTACATATAGCGTATAATTTTCTCAAGTGGCAATTTTGGCACAAGATATTGTATTTTTGGCTTCGGAGGACACTATGATTAACACGATTACGAAAAGAGACGGAAGAAAAACTGACTTCAATAAGGGAAAAATTGCGCAGGCTATCTTTAAGGCCGCGAAGAAAATGGGAGGCAGCGACTACGAATTATCCCAGCAATTGGCCGATAAAGTCGTTGAGTACCTGGAAAATGAGAACTCAAACGAGGCGATCACCGTTGAGCACGTGCAGGACGTGGTCGAGAAAGTTCTCATCGAGGAGGGGCACGCTCAGACCGCGAAGGAGTACATTTTGTTCCGCTCGGACAGAACCCGCGTGCGCGAGATGAACACTCGCCTGATGAAAATTTACGAGGGCCTGACCTTCAAGGCGGCCAAGGACAACGACGTTAAGCGCGAGAACGCCAACATTGACGGCGACACTGCGATGGGCACCATGCTCAAGTACGGCTCGGAGGGCGCTAAGCAGTTCTATGAGATGTACATTCTCGACCCAAAATTCGCGAAGGCTCACGCGGATGGCGACATACATATTCACGACCTCGATTTCCTTACATTGACGACCACCTGTTGCCAAATCGACTTGGACAAACTCTTCACAAACGGTTTCTCGACGGGCCATGGCTTCCTGCGCGAGCCCAATGACATCATCAGTTACGCTGCGCTGGCTTGTATCGCAATTCAGGCGAACCAGAACGATCAGCACGGCGGTCAGAGTGTGCCTAACTTCGATTACGCGATGGCCAAGGGCGTCGCGAAGACCTACAGGCGCACCTACAAGCAGAATATGATTCGCGCGTTGGAAATCTTGACCGAGGTGGACGAGCCTAAAGCATTCTACGAGGAGCTCTCATCACGTGCTCAAAGTGAGAGCAACGACTTGCCGTCTCTCGACAACGGTGAGGCCTACATGCAAAAGGAACTTGAACTCTTGAGCGAAAACTTCGGCGAGAAAATCGCGAAAAAAGCTCAGAAGTTTGCCTACGACCACGCCAAAGAAGAGACAAATCGTGCGACCTTCCAGGCGATGGAAGCGCTGGTTCACAACTTGAACACCATGCACTCTCGAGCGGGCGCGCAAGTGCCGTTTAGCTCGATAAACTACGGCCTCGACACCACTCCGGAAGGTCGATTGGTCATAAAAAATATTCTCCTTGCGACGGAAAAAGGCCTCGGCAATGGTGAGACCCCAATTTTCCCGATTCACATTTTCAAGGTCAAGGAGGGCATCAGTTACAACCCCGGCGACCCCAACTACGACCTCTTCAAGCTGGCTTGCCGCGTGAGCGCAAAGCGCCTGTTTCCGAACTTTTCATTCATCGATGCGCCCTTCAACTTGCAGTACTATCAGCCAGGCCGCCCCGAGACTGAAGTGGCTTACATGGGCTGCCG
>JAZQMR010000013.1:0-4967 GCA_045543505.1 Acutalibacteraceae bacterium
TGCATAAGCGAAAACTTTTTGCCAGCTATGCACATTGACACAGATGAGGCTAACGCTGCGGGGATAACATCAGAAATATACGGAGAAATTTTAAATTAGATATTATCTGTTTTCTACAGTAACTTTAAGTTTCGTTTTTGGCTCATTGATAAAAATAGATTCTCGAAAATCACTGTAATTATTCGATATATACTTATGGAACTTAAAGACATCACAATTATTTTCCATTAAGCAAATGGTAATGGCCTTGCTTGCCAACTCAGATATCCGCTCTTTCACAACGCTTTTCACTTTTTCATTAGAACTAATCTCATCTGCATTGTACAAATTCAGGTCCACCTTCAAGCAAATATCGAAAATTGGGCTATCATTTTGCGATTTCACTTTTACATTCGATTTCACCTTATTGAGCTCGAAGAACACATTTTGGCCATCTATTTCAACGCTATCCGAGATATTTTTTGCCTTTCCAAGGAGCAACAATACCCCTTTCGTAGCATCCTCGTCGAGAACTATTTTCAAGTTGTCGTCCTTAAAGGCAACCATCTTTTGGCAACTTGTCTCCTCATTTTTATAGTCGAGATACCAAGCTTTGGCCGACTTTGATGGGCTATTTAGATCACCTAAAATGTATCTTATTTGCGAATTGATGCCGTCGTCCTTTTCTTTGCCCACACGTGTAGTTGCTAATATATCCTCAGCGTTAAAATTATTCTCGCTAGATAAAATTTCTTTTGCAGGAGTGCTCGAAATCAACACTTCAACGGTTGGCCTAAGCTTGTGATTTGTCGAGAAAAAACGTAGCGTCTCCCCTACCCCACTCTTCGCGAGGTCTTCGCTGAGTATCAGAACCATCGCGTGCGAATACAAAATTTTCTTGCCGCTCTGATTCTCAATTTGCTTGACAGCCGCCAACAGTGTCTCCCCTTTTGCGCTCACCGTCGTGACATTTTTCTTCGAGCTGTTCGAATTAGAATCCTCAGTGTTTTGCGCATTCAAAGCCTGCACGGTCACCTCATATTCGCCATCATTTTTGTCCACACCGAGACCGTAAACTATCATCTGCTCGTCTAGGCCAGAGACATGGTTGCAGCCCGTTAAGAAGCACACCAACGCTAGCTCAAACACGAGAAAAAGCTTTTTCGCAGTCACATTTGAGCACCTCGCTTCAGCAGAAATTTGTGTCGCGCAAGCACAACCAGCGGAATCACTAGGGTCGTAAGCGCCGTCGGCACAACGATGAAATTTGCGTCGAAGAAAAAATGCGCGACGCCCCTGAAGGCCGGCACTACTAGGCTAAACACGAGCACTAAAAGGTCTCCGAAAAAAATTATCTTCTTGCTGTGTTGCGCCCCGAACATTTTTTTCGCTACGAGAAAAAACGCAAATAAAAACATCGCCACCGTGATGAACAACCCCGACGTGAAGACTCCTAAGTAAATCGCATCCAGCCGCCGAAATACGCCGATTTCCGCTACGCTAGCCGCCGTGTAAATCGGGAAGGTCTGCGTCTTTAAATAGTCTCCAAGCGCGCCCGTCACGAGGACGACTACAAAAATAAACAGCAAATAGACGCTTGCACTTGTGGCAAAGAGCGCTTTTTTTATGTTTCCTTTGGCAAAAGGCGCAAGCACTCCGGCGAGTGGCACAAAAAATGACAGCGAGACTAAGTAAATAGTGCCATTGAGCGTATCGGCAAAGTCATTTTGCCAAAGTGGCGAGAAGATAAGCGGATCGACTTGCGGCAGCAGCGCGAACACGATGAATAGCATCGCGGCGCAGATGAGAAACAAAATCACCGAGCAGGCCCGCGCTAGCCCCTCGATACCCTTGCACGCCGCGTACGATGCCGCCAAAGTTACGCATAGCGTCAGCAAAAACAGCGAGATTTCCGGGTTCACGACGTCCTTGACGAAGACGTTGAACAGCGAGAGCACATAGCAGCACGCAAACAGATAATACAGCGCGTAAACTGCGAGAAAAATCTTGCCCAACCACGGAAAACTCACTGCGCAATGGTCAGCGATAGTCATCGTCGGGCTAATTTTGTGCAGCTTGAGAATTGGCAAAATTAGCACTATATTTACAAAAAATGTAATCACCGCCGATAAAATGTGATTCCACATATTGGTGCTTTTTGCCAGCGGTAAGTTGTACGTAATCCCGATAATTACATTGCACAAAAATAGCAGCGAGAACAGCTGTGGCGCGCTTATTACGTCTTTTCGTTCCATGTCTAGGCCCTCATTTTAGTGTGGCATATTTTGTATTTTTTTGCTTTTCTTTGACAATGTTTTCCATCCTGCCCTCGTTACGACATCTCGTAAGCTATGAAAATTAAACGGTGCAATCGGAGCTACAAACGGTACGCCAAAGCTCGATTTTGCGCAAATATTCACGATTAGCACCGAAAATAGCAGCATTACGCCCCATATGCCCAAAATTCCGCCGACGATGATGAATATTAGCCGCAAAATCGCCGTTGGCTCGTACAGGTTCGGAATGACGTACGACGAAATCGCCGTCAGCGCAACGACCATTAGCGTGGGAGCGCCGATTAGCCCGGCATTTACGGCCGTCTCGCCGATGACCAACCCTCCAACGATGCTCACTGCGTGTCCAAGTGGTCGCGGCAAGCGCAAGCCGGCCTCGCGCATGATTTCGTAGATGAAGTGGATTATCAGCGTCTCGAGCATCAATGGGAACGGCGTCCCTGCGATAGCCGACGCGATTTTGGTGATGAGCCGGTCCGGGAATACCTCCGGGTTGAACACCGCGAGCGCCACGTATAGGCCCGGCAAGAGCGTCGAGATGAAAAACGCGAAGTACTTGAGCCACCTTGTCAGCGTCGCAAAGTACGGCCGCTCCGCGTAGTCGTCGATGGTCTGGAAGTACTCGATGAATAAATACGGCACGATCAGCGCGGTCGGAGTGCCGTCCACCAAAATCGCGATGCGTCCCTCGGCGATCTTCCCGCAAACGGTGTCCGGCCGCTCAGAGAAGCCCACTCCGCTGAATAGCGACAAATCGCCCGGCTCCTCGAGGTATGGAATCAAGTATTCCGCCGCGAGGACATTCTTTAGGTTCACCCTCGCCAGCCGTCGCTTGAGTTCGGCCAAAATCTTGCTCGAGACCGCATCCTTAATGTAGCACAAGCAAATATCCGTTTGGCTGGTCTCGCCGACGGCCAAGAACTCAAACTTCAGCTTCGGATTTTTAATGCGCCTGCGAACGAGCGTCAAATTTATGCGCACAGCCTCCACGAAGCCCTCCTTGGAGCCCTTTTGCATGACCTCTGTCTCCGGCTCGGCGATGCTCCGAAAATTAAAGCCTTGCACGCCGATGGCCAAAGCCTTAGAGCAGTCGTCGAAGAGCAGCAGCGCAAAGCCCGACATCACCAACTTGAAGGCGTCTTCGAAGGTCGTCACGTCGATGACCTCGCTGATGGACAGGATGTTATTTTTTATATAGTTGAATTTTTCCTCACCTGACAGGCTCTCCTCGCTAAACGCGTAAACAATCGGATTCATCACGCTTGTCGCGAACATTTCCTTATTTATCATGCCCTCCATCGTGATGATGGCCGCGCTCGTGTTCAGAATTTCTATCGGGCGAATCGTCAAATCGGCACTCTCGTCGAAGGACTTCTTAAAATAGTCAAGATTTTTCTCCAACTTTGCCGTCAATAATTGCTTTTTTGCTTCCTTGAGGGGCTCATTCTCCGCCTCAAATTTTCTCATCAAGTTCCTTAAAAGTTTCATCATCGAGCTCTCATCTCCCGAGTTAATTCTTTCCATGATTTCCGTAAATTATACAGATTTGCATAATTTTGAGAGAATCGGCGCAAGATAATCTCGGTGATGAAAATGATAATTTCGCTAATCCGCACGGTAATCCTGTACGTGCTCATCATTTTGGCGATGCGCCTCATGGGCAAGCGGCAAATCAGCGAGCTGCAAACATCCGAATTGGTCGTCACGTTCCTAATCTCGAACATCGCCTCCATACCCATGCAAAACGCCGGAATTCCGCTATTTACCGGACTTATTCCGATTGTCATATTAGTTTTTTGCGAGATTATCCTCTCGAATGTCATGTTAAAGAGTTGCAAGTTTCGAAGGTTCATCTGCGGCCGCCCTATTATAGTCATCGACCACGGAAAGGTCGATCAAAAGGCCATGAAAGACTTGCGGATGAGCACCGAGGACCTATTCGAGCAGCTTCGGCAACTGGACGCATTTAACCTCGAGGACATCGAGTTTGCGATAGTGGAGACAAACGGCAAAATGAGCATAATGAAAAAGCCAAACAAACAGCAAGTAG
Organism: Acutalibacteraceae bacterium; assembly: GCA_045543505.1. Lineage (GTDB taxonomy): Bacteria > Bacillota > Clostridia > Oscillospirales > Acutalibacteraceae > CAG-557. Next base: position 4,324 of record JAZQMR010000013.1, read on the forward strand.
ACGCCGGAATGCTTGGCCTTGAGCCGCCGCCGCAAGAGCTGGAGACGGTAATTGTCAGCGATGGAGAAATCTCCGAGTCGTCGCTGGCTGTATGCGAATTGTCCGAAAAGTGGCTGCGGGATATTCTAAAACGAAAGCACTTGGAGCTAAAAGATGTCTTCATCATGACGGCCGATAAGAGTCAAAATTTCAACATCATAAAAAAAGAGGATGCAAAATGAAACGATTTGTCACCGCGATAGTCCTGTTCGCCGTCACAATTGCAGCTTGTGTGGCCGAGACGATTTTTCTAGACAAAACAGTGGCCTCGTTCTCGCAGGACATAAACCTCGCAATGGACGAGACCGGCAATGAAAATCTAACCTACGCAAAACAACTCACAGAGGACATCGCGAGCAGATGGCAAGAACAACAGGCTTTCATTTCGACCTTTATCAACCACGACCGCCTCGAGGAAATTGGCCAATCGATAATCAGTATGAAGACAAACCTTAAACAAGGTCAGATTGAGGATTTTTTTGTCGAAAGCGAGGTGGCCAAGATGCAACTTAACCACCTCCGAGACACCGAGTCCCCATCGATTCAAAATATATTATAAGCAGGAGCCCCTTGGTAAACAGCTTGCCGCTAGCCGCGCCGCGAGG
>JAZQMR010000014.1:0-4437 GCA_045543505.1 Acutalibacteraceae bacterium
AGTCGGTGAGGCTAATCGCGTAAATTTTCTTTGAGCCGTCCTTAGTAAAATGCTCGGAAACGGCAAAAACATCGCCCCAAATCGTCACATTACCGGCGTCGGGCGTCACGTCAGAGATAGGCATCGGCTCGCCCTTCACAAGGCTGCCAGAGATAGCCTTGGCCGTCGGCAAAATGATGCTCGGATACAGATTCTTGCCGCTTCGCACCGAGATGGAAATATCAAGGCTCGATTTCTTGGGCACCTCAGCCATGTTCGACTCATAAAGGTCCATGCTCTCGACGACTTTCTCACGATGAGCCTTCTCCAACAGCATCGAATGTTTCTCAATGTAGCTCGAATTTTCACAGTCGACAGAGAGGTTGCCGTCGAAGCTGATGCTCAAAGTCAAGTTAAACTCCTGCTGAATTAGCTTTTGCAAGGTTCGGTCGAATTTCTTATCCAGCAGAATATTTTTTCCGCCGTGAACCAGCGATATAATTAAGTTTTCTCCGTCAAGCTTTGCGCTCGAGTCCTTTAAAATGCCGCTAAAACTCTTGGTCTCTTGAGTGATTCTCAAGATCAAATCGTTGTAGTAATCTGCCGTGAAAGTCTCACTCGGGAAGGTCGGAATGATGCTCACTTTGCTCAAGTTGAGTGGCGAATTTTGCAGAGATTTTTGCACAGCAAAAAGAGCATGGCGCCTCACAGGCCGTGAAAACGCCACCGCAATCGTCAAAATTCTGTTTTGAGTATCGATGTCCATCGCCGTGACGCGCCCGTCGAGGATGTCCGCCGAAAGCGCGCTCGTACTTATGTACTTGCCAAGAAAATCCGCAAAATTCGCCAAAATAATTAACCTCTTACCTCACAAAGTCTCAATCTCTCGCACCAACTCGTCGACAATGTCCTCCTCGCGCACCTTGCGCACGACCTCGCCCTTCTTGAAAATCAGACCGACACCATCTCCGCCGGCAATGCCGATATCCGCCTCCCGAGCCTCGCCAGGGCCGTTCACCGCGCAACCCATTATCGCAACTTTTATGTCCTTCTTGCAGCCGCTAAGACGCCTCTCGACCTCGTCGACCAGCCCAATGATGTCAATTCGAGTACGACCGCAAGTCGGGCAAGAAATTATCTCGACTCCGCCCTTCTCTAGGCCAACCGCCTTAAGAAGGTCCTTCGCAACGTAGATTTCTTCAACAGGGTCGGCCGTCAAGGAAACTCTAAGCGTGTCGCCAATGCCATCCAGAAGTAGCGCCCCTATGCCTGCCGACGACTTGACTATGCCCATTTTCTTGGTGCCGGTCTCCGTCACGCCAAGGTGCAATGGATAGTCGCACTTCTCCGCAATGAGCCTATATGCGTCGACCATGACCTTCACATTCGAGGACTTCAGCGACAAAACAATGTCCTCGAAATCAAACTTCTCCAGCAACGACGCATGATACATCGCACTCTCGCAAAGTGCCTCCGCCGTGGGGTGGCCGTATTTCTTGAGGATATTCTTCTCGACCGAGCCAGAATTTACCCCTATTCGAATCGGAATGTTTTTGTTCTTGCACGCATCCGCAACTTGCTTCACACGCGCATCGTCGCCGATATTGCCCGGGTTTATGCGAATCTTATCGATGCCCGCCGCCACCGACTCAATCGCCAGCTTGTAGTCAAAGTGGATGTCAGCCACGAGCGGGATGTCCACGTGCGCCTTTATGGCCGGAATCAGCTGAATCGCGTCCATGTCCGGGATGGCAATGCGTAAAATCTCGCAGCCAGCCGCCTTGAGGCGCGCGGCCTCCCGCACGTGCCCATCAACATCATAGGAAGGCACATTCAGCATCGACTGAATCGCAACCCGCTCGCTGCCTCCGATTTTTATGTCGCCAACCTTAACAACTCTTGAAAAACGCCTCATTTAAAAAGCTCCATTCTCACCTGCGCCGCGAGGCGCCGAAGGCCCGCAGGGCCTTCGGCCATCCCAGAGCGCAACTTCGTTGGGCTCTGGGGTACAAATAAAATAAGAATTATTTTATTTGGCCTCGCGGCCGGGCGTGCTCTAACCCAAAGTAAAAAGCTCAACCAAGGTACTCATTTAACAATTTACACTTGCAAGCTTAACAAACCTCGAGAAACGCCTCACTTAGCCGGTCATTCCTTTTTCCGAGAACAGCTTCATGACGTCGTTGACCGAGATGAGCAGCATTAGGAGGATCAGCAGCACGAAGCCGACTGTGTGCACGATGCCCTCGTATTTTGGAAGGAGCGGCTTGCCCTTGATGGCCTCGATTATTAAGAATACTAGGCGTCCGCCGTCGAGTGCTGGAACCGGCAACAAGTTGAAGATTCCCAAGTTGACCGTGAACACCATCATAATCTTAATAATGTTATTGAGCGCGGCCGTGATGTTCGTCTTGAGGCCCTCCGAGGCAGCACTTGAAATCATCGAGACAAGCCCAACCGGCCCCGAAACCTCATTCACACTGAGTTTGCCCGTCACCATACCGATAATCGTCGCGTAAATCATCCGGACATTCGACACCATCTCCTTAAAGGTCTGCGTCGTCATCGTCCACAAGTTTTTCTGAATCGGCGCTAAATAAAAGTCCCTCACGACGACGGTCTTGCCATTTTCGCCATCGCGCGTAGCAAAGTTGACATCGCGTAGAGTTACCGTTTCGCCGCCTCTCTCGACGACGATATCGGCCCTAAAATTCTTATTTATCGCCATCACGAAGCCAATGTCCGTGTAGGTCGAAATCTTATAGCCGTCCATCTCTTTGATTTTGTCGCCAACTTGCAAGCCAGTTTGACCGGTCACGGCCTCATCGGCAAAGTTGCTCACGGTTGTGGAGGCGAATTGTGGTTGCTGCGCCAAAATCGCGACCATAAACACGACGCCCAAAATAAGATTCATAATGGCGCCGGCAGCCACAATTATCATGCGCTTGTAGACGGGCTTTTTCCCGAAGGCATCCGGGCTGTCGCTCTCAGAGTCCTCGCCCTCCATCGAGCAGTAGCCGCCAATCGGCAGCAAGCGGATCGCATAAAGAGTCTCGCCCTTTTGCTTCTTAAAGAGGGCTGGCCCCATTCCGATGGCGAATTCATTGACCTTGACGCCAGCCCACTTCGCCGTGAGGAAATGCCCCAACTCGTGGATGAAGATGACCAGCGAGAAAAAAAGTATCGATATCGCGACCAGCAAAATGTTAATCAGCATAATTTACACTCCTCGTTTCACAACGTTTTCTCTTACAAAATTTCTAGCGGCCTCGTCGGCCCGCAAGATGTCCTCCAGGGAGGATATTTCCACCGACTTGCACGAGCGCATAGCCATTTGTACGACTTCGGTGACCTCCAGGAAGGAAATTTTCTCCTCGAGGAACAGCCGCACAGCCTCCTCGTTGGCGCCGTTTAGAATCGCGGGCATCGTTCCGCCGACGTTGAGCGCCTCCTTGCAAAGGCTTATCCCTGGGAAGACGTCATCTCGCGGCTCGTAGAAAGTCAGCTTGCCAAGTTGCGTCAAACTCAGCGGCTCAACGATCGACGGAGCTCGCTCGGGATAGGTCAACGCGTATTGAATCGGGATGCCCATGTCCGGCAGGCCCAGCTGCGCCAACACGGAGTTGTCGACGAACTCTACCATCGAATGGATGATACTCTCGCGATGAACCACCACGTCGATGTCCTCGGGAGCTACATCGAAAAGCCACGCCGCCTCGATGACCTCAAGGCCCTTGTTCATCATAGTCGCCGAATCGATTGTAATTTTTGGCCCCATGCTCCAGTTCGGATGCGCTAATGCCTGCGCCTTTGTGACGCCCTTTAGAAAAGTCATATCCTTGTCGAAAAAGGGCCCTCCAGAGGCTGTTAATATCAGCTTTTTCAGAAGTTTTTTCTCCCTGCAGCCCTCCAGGCACTGGAAAATCGCCGAGTGTTCGCTATCAACCGGCAAGAGTCGTACGTTCTTCTCGCGCGCCCGCTTCATTACCAAGGTGCCACCCGCTACGAGGGTTTCCTTGTTGGCCAAGGCGATGTCCTTGCCGGCCTCGATCGCGCACAACGTCGGCCGAAGACCAATCATCCCGGAAACCGCATTGAGCACCATCTCTGCGCCCTCCAGCGCGGCAACCTCACACAGCCCCTCAAGGCCCGAGAGCACCTTTACATTGGTGTCTCTGAGGTTCTCGCGCAAGGTTTTCGCGGCTGTTTCCTCAAAGACTGCAACCACCTCTGGCGAAAATTCTCGCGCCTGCGCCTCCAAGAGCTGAATATTCCCGGAAACCGCCAGCCCTTTTACGGCAATGTTCAGATTCTTGGCAATCCGCAGCGCCTTGACGCCAATTGAGCCGGTCGAGCCCAGCACAACGATACTTTTCCTCATCGCCTCTCCCCTCTTCTTGATTTAAAATTTTAGCGTATCATTTTTAAAGTCGGATCGTAGCCATGTCGTTCTGTGAG
>JAZQMR010000015.1:0-2877 GCA_045543505.1 Acutalibacteraceae bacterium
CTTTGGCCTCGCGGCCTGGCAGGGGGAACTGACTCAGTTGGAATTCTCACTTAAGGCACTCCCGTTAAAGGTATCCACTTGACTAGCTATCACTATAGCCGACAGTAGTAATTGGTGAATAATATGACACGGAGCTACGTCTTGAAATCGAATTTATTTGACATAAGATTTAAATTTAGAAACTGTCTCATAATTATTAGTTTCCCTTTTTTGATGCTAATTACGACGATTTTACTGTTAGACGGTAACTCGATGATGTGCTGGGGGCTTTTAGCTGCGTTTATTCATGAATGCGGTCATATTTGGGCAATGGTTTTAAGAAAAAGCAAGCCGAAACAAATTTGCTTTCAAGCGTTCTTCATAGACATTATAGACTCTAGCAACACGCAAAGAGATTATAATGCAGATATTTTCATCTTACTTGCAGGTCCGCTTTCGAACTTAATCATAGCTATCGTTTTGTTAATCTCTCATCGGTTTTTCAATTGTCAATCTTTGAAAATTTTCGCAATAGCCAACCTATTTTTGGCCGTTTTCAATCTTCTTCCGATAGAAACTCTTGACGGAGGACAAATCGCCTTAAATCTATTGCTAAGAAAATGTAACATCAAAACAGCAGAAAGAGTATCATTTTTATTATCGCTTTCAATCTTGTTCCCACTTGCTATCCTCGGCTTTTATGTTTTAATTCGGTCAAAATATAACTTTTCGCTACTATTTTTAAGTTGTTATTTGATAGCTATTTTACTTTTTAAAAATAAAAGTTGTTATTGTTAAAGGGAAACCTTTCCTCGAGTAAACGTTGGTTTTAAGATAAAAATAATAGTGTTAACTTGAGAATTGTCTTGAGTTAACTGTGTGTAACTTTTTAAATAAGGTTTGCGTTTGCAATTAAAGTGTCGATAAGAGATTTTCTTATCGACACAAATTTTTTATTTTAGTTAGAGATAAATCGCCAATTGATATCTACGTCTAAAGAGTGTAGCTTAATATAGAAAAAAATTTTATGTTTGAACGCCAGCGGAGGATTTTCTTCTAATTTTGATCTTGAGTTTATGTGATCGTTGGTAGTATTGTTTGTTTTACTTCTTTATTGTGTTTCTTACGGTCGATTGTATCATGATTACCGGTTCAGATATAGCATCTGTTGCTACATACAAGCCCGCGAAATCCAGTGTATAAAAATCATCTAAAACACGAACCTGTAGGTAATGCCCATCACTTGAGTTATCCTTGTAGATAATCCAAGGTTTGCTGTCTGCAAAGCCAATTTTGCGGGTATTTTTTTCCACGACGATGAGCCCTACAAGCAATGTCATCACAAGTAGCGTTGAAATCATGCTATGTACGACGGTCTTTACCGCTGAGACTTTCCCTTTCATTTTTATCATCCTAACAAAAATATTTTTAATTCTAGGTGCGCTACGATCAAACCTGTGGCGCCGCGAGGCGCCGAAGGCCCGTAGGGCCTTCGGCCAGCCCATCGCTCAACTTTGTTGAGCGGTGGGCCACAAAGAAAATATTATTTTCTTTTGCCTCGCGGCTGAAGCGTCTCATCCAAAGAAAACTTCTCAAACAGAGCACACCTTAAATTCCCTCAAAGACATTCGCGAGCACGTTTCCGAGCAAAGTTCCGGTGAGGACCGCTTCGTTTAGGGTGTTAACGTCGGTGCCGACCTCGATGAGGAGTGAGGAGTGGGTTTTGTTCATGTTGTACTTGACGGGCCCGAAAAACATCGCCCGGGTCATGCCGGGATATAAAGTTTCTGCGGCCTTTTGCAGGCGAAGTGCGAAGCGCAAATTGTACTCCCAATCGGGGAAACCCATACTTCCGTCCAGGTCGCACCCGGCCATTATCATAATTTGCGCGGCCTTTTTATCGCCAACTTTAAATGTCGGCTTAATTTTTCCGTGTTCGTTGTTGCCGACGGTATCGCGATGGATGTCGATTGTAACCTGAATGGACGGGTGCTCAGCTAGGTTTCTGTCGACCGTTTGAGCGCTCCTCTTGTATGAGCCGTTAAAGCTGGGGAAGTCGTGGCACGTTGTGTCGTGAATCACGCCGATGCCGGCCCTTTGGAGGCTGTCGCAGATGGCCTTGCCGACCCGCACTACGCTGTGGCGTTTGTCCTCGGTGCGCGGGTAGAAGCTCTCGTAGAAAAAGCCCTGGTCCTTGTCCATGTAGGACTCGCAGGTGTGTGTGTGGTAGATCAAAACTTGCGGCGAGCCGTCTTTTTTTATGTCTAAATCAGGCTTTTTCGCGAGTTCTTCTGCGATATTCAGCTCTATGCCAGACTTGTTGTTGACGTAAAAATTCTCAAATTTAATGCCAGTGGCGCCAAAGCGGCTTTCCAAAATTTTAAAGGTTTTTTCGCCCTCACCGTGAGGTATTTCAAAATCGGCAATATCTTGGTTGTCATCGCTCAAGGGTGGTAGCTCAGCACTTTCGGCGTCGTTCATGGTTTCGGCGGTAGTTGTTTCCGCAGATTGCGCTTGCTGCGAGCCAAAGTTTATAATCTTATTCGGGTCAATATTCTTCGCGTCAATTTGGGGCGCAAGGTTGTCCGCGCTGCCTTGACACATAATGAAACTCATCGACAGCACCTCAAAAAAACTGAGGTTGTCGCAAAAAAACTCATAGGTGCGAATGGCGAGACAAGTGCAGCAAATGGCCGCGGAAATCGTCGACAAAAAATAGAGGACAAAATTTTTGCACTTTTTTCCATCAATCAACATCCTTTTACCCCCAGCGTCCTGCGGAATTTTTGCCTTTAGTAAAATTATGCGATTGTCCAAATTTTTTTGCTCGCCTACATCAGCGCTTGCCGCCGCAGCCGCGAGGCCAAACGAAATAATAATTTTTTTGTGGCGCAACGC
>JAZQMR010000016.1:0-3894 GCA_045543505.1 Acutalibacteraceae bacterium
CTTACTTAGGGCACTCCTTAATTTAGCGACTAATTTTTGCTAGCTTTTTTCATGCGTTGTTCTTTATTCAAGATAATTTTCCGGAGGCGAATATTCTGCGGAGTCACCTCCACGAGCTCGTCGTCGGTAATGAACTCAAGGGACTGCTCAAGGCTCAAAACGCTGTGCGGCACCAATTTAAGCGCATCATCCGAGCCAGAGGCACGCATATTGGTGATATGTTTTTTCTTGCAAACGTTCACGACCAAATCCTCGGCCTTAGGGCTGGCGCCGACGATCATCCCCTCATAGACAGGCACACCGGGCCCGATAAACAAGCGGCCACGCTCCTGCGCCGAGAAGAGCCCATATGTAGTGGTCTCGCCGGTCTCGTGCGCCACGAGGGAGCCCTGACTGCGCTGCAAAACGTCGCCCTTATAGGGCTCGTAGCCGTCGAAAACGTGATTCATGATGCCGTTGCCGTTGGTGTCGGTCAAGAACTCCGAGCGATAGCCCATCAAGCAGCGCGCCGGAATCTTGAACTCCAGGTGAGTCGTGCCGTTTCCGCGGGTTGTCATATTAAGGAGTTCCGCCTTGCGCGCGCCGATTTTCTCCATGACAGCGCCGACGTAGTTATCCGGAACCTCGATCATAAGGAGCTCAATCGGCTCATGCAAGGCGCCATCGACGTGTCTCATGATGACCTTTGGACGCGAGACTTGAAACTCGAAATTTTGACGTCTCATAGTCTCGATCAATATGGAGAGATGCAGCTCGCCGCGCCCCGAGACCTTGAAAGTGTCGGCGGAATCGGTCTCCTCCACGCGCATAGCCACGTTAGTCTCAACTTCCTTGAAGAGCCTGTCGCGAATGTTCCTCGAGGTGACGAATTTGCCCTCCTGGCCGGCGAATGGACTATTATTGACCATGAAAAGCATCGAGACGGTCGGCTCATCGATTTTTATAAACGGCAAGGCCTCAACGCATTCCGGAGAGCAAGCCGTCTCGCCGATGTTAAGGTCCTCGATACCCGAGATACACACGATATCACCCAGCGCCGCCGATTCCGTCTCGACGCGCCTTAGCCCCTCGAATTGATACAGCTTAGTGAGTTTCACATTCTTGGTGGTGCCGTCCAGCCGACAAAGTACCGCACTTTGTCCCGCCTTAACGCTGCCGCGCTCCACTCGACCAATGCCAATCCGTCCAACGTACTCATCATAGTCGATGTTCGAGAATAAAATCTGCAGCGGCCCGTCGATATCACCCTTGGGAGCTGGCACCTCCTCGACGATTTTCTCAAATAGCGGATTCATGTTCTCGCCGCGCTGAGTCGGGTCAAGGGTCGCGTATCCTTCCTTGGCCGATGCGTAAATGACCGGGAACTCCAGCTGCTCATCGTCGGCACCGAGCTCAATGAATAAATCTAGCACCTCGTCGACTACCTCCTGAGGGCGTGCCCCAGGACGATCAATTTTATTTAGCACAACAATCGGCTTCTTGCCGAGGCCCAAAGCTTTCTTCAGGACAAATCGCGTCTGGGGCATGCAGCCCTCAAAGGCGTCGACGAGGAGCAGAACGCCATCAACCATCGTGAGAATGCGCTCAACCTCACCGCCGAAGTCGGCGTGCCCAGGGGTATCCACAATGTTAATCTTGACGCCGTTGTACATCACCGCGGTATTTTTCGAGAGAATCGTGATACCACGTTCGCGCTCGAGGTCATTAGAGTCCATCACGCGATCAGTCAGCGCCTCGTTGCTGCGAAAAATCCCACTTTGACGCAAAAGCTTGTCCACCATAGTCGTCTTACCGTGGTCGACGTGCGCAATGATCGCGATATTCCTTAAATTATCCCTTGTTTTCATAGTCAAAACCTCATTCAATCTTCATTTTTTAATTCGTCAAACTTGCATGTGTTCGCCGAGAATGTCTCCTGCAGCGAGCCGAGTAATTCCTTGTTGCCCAAGATGAGCCGCATAAAGAATGCCATATCTCGTTGAGTTTTCTTCTCACCGAAGAACAATAGGGTATCCACGCACAGCGCCACGCACAGGCTCAGCAGCTCGAAGTCCTCCTGCAAAATGTCCAGCTCATAGTAGTTTTTAAAGTTATACTTGTGTGCCATTATCAGCGATTTATTTTCGCCGAGCAACGAGAACGTTTTCTTCAGGACGTCACCCTCAAGCGTGATAGGAGCGCCCTTGACGAAGGCCGAAACGTTATTTTCCTCCACCTTGAGGATGAACTTGATGTTCTTTCCGCGAGTCGTTATATTGTATGTCTTATTGAAGGAAAATCCATGTTGCCGTATCTTCGAGACACGCTTGGCTTGGACGTTGTAGACGTCGAGCTTGAGGCCCAAAACGCTATGCTCGATCGACACCGAGTAGACCCGCTCGCCCCTCTCATTATACACCATCAGCCCCGGCTTTTCCTGCACGTGGGCGCTCTTTATATACAGCCTCATAAGACAACAACCCTCACTTTAGATTTTCTCGTCCCAAGCACCGCCAAGCCTTGACAAAACCTGGGAGTGCCCTAAGCTAGCTGCGGGCGCCGCGAGGCGCCGAAGGCCCTCCGGGCCTTCGGCCAGCCCATAGCACAACTTCGTTGGGCTATGGGCCACAAAGAAAATAAATATTTATTTTCTTTGGCCTCGCGGCCGCATCGGCTAAGCGAAAAAGTTCTCAATTAGGGCGCTCCCCAGGTTTTTCGGGCGTTAGCGCTTTTTATGCACACTTTTATTGTATAGCGCGCATCACTTTCTAGCAATGCCTCCATCCGGCACGAGCCGTCGCGCAAGCCGCACCAGATAGTCGCTCGCGGGCAAGAGGATTAGCGTCGAGACCACGTTAAAGAGTATGTGCAGCGCCGAGATTTGAAACATAATGTTCTGAGCAAAGGCGGCCTCGATTAGTGACAAAAGCGGTGTAAACAGCGTTAACGCGACAAACAAAAGCGTGCCAATCGAGTTGAACAAAATATGAATCGCAACGGTCCGCTTAGCATTTCCTCCCGCGCCAAAGGCCGCAATTAAGGCTGTCACGCAGGTGCCGATGTTTTGCCCATAAATGATAAACGCCGCATTCCGCAAGGAGATTGCGCCAGCGAGGCCAAGTGCCTCTAGCATGCCTATCGAGACCGAGGAACTTTGGACAATTGCAGTAAAGGTCACCCCGAATAGCAGACCAATCAGCGGGTTGCTAAACGAGCGCAAAAACTCACGCACCACCGGCAAGCTCGATAGAGGCTTTGCGGCTCGGCTCATCATGTTCATGCCCAAGAAAAGCAGCCCAAATCCGGTTAAGATGCTTCCTAGGGTTTTAAAAAACTTATTCTCGAAGAAGACAAAAATTACGCCGAGAAATATAAATATTGGCGCAAGGCCCAGCAAGTTTATCGCAATGATGAGCGAAGTAACTGTCGTGCCGATGTTCGCCCCCATGATTATCGCTGCGGCCCGGCTTAGAGCCATTAGCCCGGAATCTACCATGCCCACGATGATGACCGTCACCGCTGAAGAACTTTGGACAATCATCGTGACGAACAGCCCGATGAGCATCGCCATGTACTTATTCTTGGTGAACCTGTCGATGACGTCCTTGATGAAGGTGTGCGAGATTTTCTCGAGGCTCTGCGTCATTTCCTTTATGCCCAGGAGGAACAGCCCCAGGCCGCCGAGCATGTCAAATAAGTTTTCTAAAGCCACAGGACGCCACCCTCCGAACGAAATAAATTCGATTATATCTAGTATTTCTACTCGAAAACATAAATATTATCTCGGAGTGCCTCGTTTGAAGCTTTATATCTTAGTTGTTAGCTCCGCGCCGGCCGCGAGGCCAAAGAAAATAATATTTTCTTTGTGGCCCGGAGCTCAACGTTGCTGAACTCCGGGCTGGCCGAAGGGCCCTG
>JAZQMR010000017.1:0-7071 GCA_045543505.1 Acutalibacteraceae bacterium
ATTATACCATATTTCTATTGACGACACGGCCTAAGTGAGCAGCTTCTGGGCGCCGCGAGGCGCTCAAAATCTACTTAGGGGCACTTTTTGTACCGATAAGACGCTGACAACTCAAGTAGAGCACTATCCGATGTCCAGACATTTGATTTTTATTTCCCACGTTGCCCCTATATCGCAAAAATATCTCTATGTATGAAATCCAAGAGTTTCTATTATTTTAAGACCAAGAAGTACAAAAGAACGATTGCACCTAAAATTATTCTGTAGCAGCCAAATGCCTTGAAATCGTGCTTTTGGATGTAGCTCACGAGGAATTTTATGGCCCACACCGACACCAAGAATGCGACTAGCATGCCGAAAAATAGAATCCCTAACTCTGTGGCCGAGAAGCTCATGCCAACTTTTAATATGTATTTTAAGAACTTAAAGCCGCTCGCGCCAAACATGACCGGAATGGCAAGGAAGAATGAGTACTCGGCAGCAACAGTCCTCGATGCCCCAAGCAGTGCAGCACCGATTATCGTTGCGCCAGAGCGAGATGTACCTGGAATCAGCGCCAATACTTGAAAGAACCCTATCAAAAGTGCCGTTTTGTAGTCCAGCTTTTCAAGGTCTGTTATAGGATAAACTCGGCTTTGACGTTCGATCAGTATGAAAAAAACGCCATATAAGATTAGCGTTATCGCGACCGTTATCGGGCTGTAGAGTTTATCGTGTATGAAGTCATCGAACAGGAAACCAATAACTGCCGCGGGTACGCATCCTATCGCAACTTTTAGCCACAAGGAGATTGTTTCTTTTCTCTCGATGGCGCTCTTCTTACGCGAAACCGGGTTTAGTTTGTGAAAGTACAGATAGACCACTGCCAAAATCGAGCCCAGCTGTATAACTACCAAGAACATGTCTAAAAATGATTTTGTCACGTTTAGCTTGATGAATTCGTCCAGCAAAATCATATGTCCCGTGCTGCTTATCGGCAGCCATTCCGTAATGCCTTGCACTACCCCGATGATTATCGCTTTTGTTATCTCAATTAGGTTCATAGTATTTCCTCTTTCTGAAAATTTAGCTAAAGCAGGGCGGCTCGGCCAGGAAAATTTCATTTTCCTGGTAATAAATCAAAAAGAATTTTTGATTTGTTGAGCGCGAAAAATAATATTTTTCGCGCCCGAGCCGCCCCAGCTGCCACTTAGATTATCTTCCATTTTTTGAGAGAAGTCAAGAAAATCGTCATACAAAAATACTTGTGAAATTAAAATTTGTCTATCTCTAAAAAGTTTAGCTGCGTTCTAGCTTTGTTTTAATATCTATTTGAAGCTATTAAGTAATTTACAAAAACAAAGAAAATTGCTATAATCGGTGTAATATTTTGTGTTTTAAAGGTGGTGGCAATATGTCTCCAGGTGACCATAGTGGCAATTTAATGCAAAGATTTTTATTAAGGAGACATATTTCTGCGCGAATTTTGTTCCCTTAATAGCGTTTTGGGGGAAGACAAATGATTAACTACTACAAAAATGTGAATGGGAAGATCGCAGAGATAAGCAGCTGCGAGGTTGGCTGTTGGATAAATTGCACGGCGCCAGATGAAGATGAAATCGATATGCTGATTGACGACTTCAATATTGATCCGGATTTTTTGAAGTCCGCCTTGGATGCCGAGGAGTCTTCACACATTGACTGCGAAGATGGCAATACTTTGATTGTTGTTGATATTCCGGTCGCGAAAAAGAACGAAAAAAGCATCACGTATCATACCATGCCGCTCGGCATCATATTGACCGAAACGAACGTAATCACGCTGTGTCTTCGCGAGAATGTGGTAATCGGCGAATTTGCCGAGGGTGCTGTTCGTAATGTCTATCCGCAGTTTAAGACCCAGTTTGTGCTACATATCATTCTGCGCGTCGCGATGAAGTATTTGCAGTACCTCAAGCAAATCGACAAGATTAGCGATCACGCCGAGCACGAGCTGCGCAAATCGATGAAGAACAAGGAGCTCATCCAATTGTTGGAAATCGAGAAATCGTTGGTTTACTTTTCTTCCTCGTTAAAAGCAAATGAGGCGACCCTTGAAAAGATCTCTCGTGGCCGCCTCGTGAAGCTTTACGATGAGGATAGAGAGCTCGTAGACGACGTGTTAATCGAAGTCCGACAGGCCATCGATATGTCAAACACGCACATGAACATCCTGGCTAGCACCATGGACGTCTTTGCGTCAATCATTTCGAACAACTTAAATATTGTGATGAAAGTTTTGGCGTCAATCACGTTGCTTTCGTCGATCCCCACAATTATCTCAGGGATATATGGCATGAATGTTGAGTATCTACCTTTTACTGAGAAGCAATACTGGTGGTTCCCAGTCGTGTTCACCGGTGCGATAATTGCATTAGTTGCCTGGATTTTGAGAAAAAAAGATATGTTGTAATCAGGTTTATTTCATTTTTTTTCTACGATAACGCTACTGGACTTATAGATGCTATTTTCTGGCACAACGCCTCTAACTGAGCAAAGCGGATATACACTACTGTTTTTGCCGATAATTGTCCCTGGATTTAATACAGCATTACAGCCTATTTCAACGCAGTCGCCAAGAATTGCGCCAAACTTTCTAAGTCCAGTGTCAAATTTCTCCCCGTCGCACGAAATTTTAACTAGACTTTTGTCGGACTTTACGTTTGAGGTAATACTTCCGGCACCCATATGCGCTTTATATCCCAAAATTGAATCGCCAATATAGTTGTAGTGCGGCACCTGAACTTCATCAAATAGAATAGAATTTTTCACTTCCGTTGAATTGCCTACCACTGCGTTTTTGCCTACAACAACAGAGCCTCTTATGTAAGCGCAATGCCGAATCTCTGCATCCTCATCTACAATTAAAGGGCCATTTAAGCAAGCGGTTTTACTAATTTTCGCGCCCTTGGCAATCCAAATATCATCCGCTAATTTGTCGAATTTCTCCAAGTCGAGTTGCTTCCCTAGCTCAAGTATAAATTGAGAAATCTTAGATAGTACGTTCCAAGGTCTATCCTCGTTTACAAATAGCTCGCGTGCGATTGTTTTTTCTAAGCTTAGCAAACTCGTCGTTTTTAGTTCCATTTCGCCGGCTCCCATTCAAGTTTTTTATATCACCACAATTATATGCGTTGACATTCTGAAACTCAAGTTATATAATTATCCTACGGTAAGAAATTCCTCTTCAAAAGTGAATTGTGGACGTTTAGCTCAGCTGGTAGAGCATTCGCTTGACGTGCGAAGGGTCAGCGGTTCGAGTCCGTTAACGTCCACCAAATCAAGGCTTCATGTGCAGTTGCGCGTGGAGCGTTTTTTGTTTTATAAAAATATGTTCTTAAAACAGCTTGCACTAAATCAATTTAAATAAATATATGGAAGTGCCCCAAGCGAGCATTTTCGTCGGATTAGCTGCCCAGCCAGGCCGCGAGGCCAAAGAAAATATTATTTTCTTTGTGGCCCAGCACTCAACGTTGTTGAGTGCTGGGCTGGCCGAAGGCACGCAGGGCCTTCGGCGCCTCGCGGCCGCTAGATGCTCGATTAGGGCACTCCCAAATATATTATACAAAACACCATTGAAATATTTACAAAAACAGCTTATAATAAAATCATCTTAACAAAAAAGGAGGTGATTTCATGTTTAAGAACACAAACAAGAAAATAGCTGTTTTAGGCTTAGCTGCAACAATGTGCGGTACTCAGGGACTAGTTGCAAATGCACAGTATAGTGGCCCCCGATACAGGATTAATGAGGCTAGTTATCTCGATATTACGTGTCCATGCGAAGTTGAGCACACAGCTCCTGGAGGAAGCATAAGAGTTACAGGTAACGCGATGATTAGGACTGAAGGAAACAATCAAATTACGGTTGGAGAAAATGGTCATATTTATTCATTGTCTGCGCACAACATAGATCATGAAGGCAATGGTGGTGCTAATTTTGATATATGTGATATAATAGTTTCTGGTTTTGAAAATGAGGGCCAATCGGCTCGTAACGTAACAGTTAACAACGCGAACTTCCTCATTCCTGCACCAGGCATAACTATGCGCCTTCAAGATGGAACAATTTTTGATATCGGTGCGACTGCACAAGAAACGCTAGAAAACCTTCAACGAGCAATTGAACAGCCAGAGCAATTGCTAGGAATTCAAAACGCAGTAGAGCAAGAAATGCAAGAGAGACAGGATAATTTTCCGAATGCAATGGAGATGCAAGCTGAAATTGTAAATCCACAGAATACAATGGAACAATCTCAATATCCTCTTAATATGCTAAATGTTGGATACGGTAATTTGGCAAGAAGAGTTATAACTATAGAGTTGACACATTGCACAAGCTTAACACAAGACGATATTGATAAAATGTCTAACGAAGACGTTATGAGGCTTTACAATAAACTTTTAGCAGAGGGTACAGCACACGATTTGGCTATGCATTTTAAGGGACTTAAACTATTATAACCTTTTAAACAAAGGCAACAAGAAGCGCCGCGCGATATAGTGTGGCGCTGACGTATTTTATGACGACTTAATGTTAAGCAAATGCGCAACAGACGGGATGCTTTCGCCTTGCTGCGTGGACGTCGGAGACATGAGAGCGCCTGTTGCCATAAATAGGATGTTTTTCAGCTCGTTGTTTTTCAACTGATTTAAAATTATTGAGCACAAAACTGACGCAGAGCAGCCACAACCAGAACCACCAGCATGTACGTCTTGAGCCTTTTGGTCGTAAATGAGAAGACCGCAATCCTTGTGATTATCATTTATTTCAATGCCATTGCGTAAGAGAAGTTCTTTCATTAACTTGCTGCCAACTTCGCCGAGGTCGCCAGTTAAAATTAGGTCATAGTCGTCGGGCTGAGTGTTTGTGTCGCGGAGGAAATCCTCTAACGTAGCGGCAGCGGCGGGTGCCATCGCGGCGCCCATATTATTTGCGTCTTTTATGCCAAGGTCCGTAATCCTGCCGATTGTCACGCTGGAGATTTTCGGATTTTGCCCGTTGCTTCCCACGACAATCGCACCGGATCCTGTAACCGTCCATTGCGCGGTAGGTGTTCTTTGGCCGCCATACTCAAGCGGGAACCTGAATTGGCGTTCCGCTGAGCAAAAGTGCGATGACGTGACAGCGATGCAATTTTTCGCGACGCCAGTGTCAACCATAATTGAGGCGAGTGCCAACGTTTGCGCCATGGTCGAGCAGGCTCCATATTGGCCTAAAAATGGAATGTTTAAGTTGCGCAGGCCGAAAGTCGACGAGATGCATTGGTTGAGCAAGTCACCCGCAAAAATAAAGTCGATGTCGCTTTCGTTGATTTTGGATTTCTCTATCGCCAAGTTTACCGCCTTCGACTGCAGTTTGCTCTCGGCTTTCTCCCAAGAAGATTCTCCTAAAGTTGTATCGTCGAAGGTTTGATCAAAAAACTTGCCCAAAGGTCCCTCGGCTTCTTTCTTGCCGCACACAGAGGCGAAACCCTCTATCGACGGCATATTCTCCATCTGTATCGTGTATTTCCCGACTCTCTTTGCCATAAAAACTCTCCTCTTCGCAAGGCTATGCGCTAATCGGAAGTGCCCTAATCAAGCACCTTGGCGCCGCGAGGCGCCGAAGGCCCGTAGGGCCTTCGGCCAGCCCAAAGTTCAACAAAGTTGAACTTTGGGCCACAAAAAATATCATTTTTTGCCTCGCGGCCCGGCCATATCAGCTAATCAAAGAGAAAATTCTCACTTAGGCACTCCCCGCTAATCGTCTTGCTTTATTATTGGAAACTTTTAGCTCGGCTATGCAAAGAAAAATGTGGTTTGATCTAGCCCAGCCCAGGCCGCCGCGAGGCGGCCCCATAATTTATTATGTGGCCCAAGGCCGCACTCTTCGAGTGCGACCTTGCATAAGAACCCCACGTTGCGGGGTTCTTATAGCCTCGCGGCGGCCGGCTTGTACGCATTTTTTGGGGTTAAGGTGAACCATTAAAACCGCTATACCAACAACTCTTTTCGCAGACAAATTCTGCTTGCTTTTTTCTTTTTTAGAATATAAAATTGAAATTAGCACTCGATGGACTAGAGTGCTAAAAACAAGAAGTGCTTTAAGGAGGCATATTTTTATGACAATCAAACCCCTAGCAGACCGAGTTGTTATCAAGATGGAGCAAGCTCAGGAGACGACGAAAAGCGGAATTGTTTTGGCGGCAGCCGCGAAGGAAAAACCGCAAATTGCATCTGTTGTAGCGGTTGGACCGGGCGGACTTGTTGACGGCAAGGAAGTAAAAATGTACGTCAAGGTTGGCGATAGAGTCATCACGAGCAAGTACTCGGGCACAGAAGTCAAATTCGAGAATGAGGAGTACACGATACTTCGTCAAGGCGACATCTTAGCGGTTGTTGAGTAGGCTTCTAACCACTCGTACATACGAGAATCCGACCAAAAAACCTTATAATTTACTTATTCAGGAGGACTAGATATGGCTAAAAAAATAATTTACGGTGAGGACGCACGAAAAGCTCTACAAAGTGGTGTAAATCAGCTTGCTGACACGGTGAAAATCACACTCGGACCTAGGGGCAGGAATGTTGTTTTAGATAAAAAATTTGGCGCACCTCTCATCACGAATGACGGCGTAACTATCGCGAAGGAAATCGAGCTCGAGGATGCCTTTGAGAATATGGGCGCTCAACTCGTAAAGGAAGTCTCGACGAAGACCAACGACGTAGCCGGCGACGGAACGACTACAGCGACTCTCTTGGCGCAAGCGCTCATTCGCGAAGGCATGAAGAACGTTGCAGCTGGCGCCAACCCGATGATTGTCAAGAAGGGCATCCAAGCTGCAGTTGACAAGGTTGTTGAAAGTCTTGTAAACAACTCGAAAAAGGTTAGCGGCACCGATGACATCGCTAGAGTTGCGACTATTTCTGCGGCTGACGACTTCATTGGTCAACTTATCGCGGAGGCGATGGAGAAGGTTGGCTCCGACGGAGTTATCACAGTGGAGGAGTCCAAGACGGCCGAGACCTACTCTGAGATTGTCGAGGGTATGATGTTCGACCGCGGCTATA
>JAZQMR010000018.1:0-3655 GCA_045543505.1 Acutalibacteraceae bacterium
TATTTAACTTTGCCACCTTACCAATTGATAAAACCTCAATATCAAATTTTTGTTTCGTGGATGTTACAAATCTTAAATTATTAAATATTCGTTTTTTATTCAACAAATTTGTCGAAATAATTAGCAGAAAATATAATAGAAAAAGGCTGGTAAATATATTTGGTTGAAAATTCGAATCAAAAAACGAGAAAAATAACGAAAACAGACAGTTTATCGTACTTGTAACGGCATGAAAAATAACCGCTGTTTCTAAAGTGAAAATCACCTTAGAAAGGTGAATAAAAGCTTTTTTTATTGTCTTAGCTCCTATCAAAAAACTTAAAATCAACAAAAAAGTTGACGTAATTGAGTATAAACTAGACGTGCTTAAAAATGAACCGCCTAAAAAATCAGGTACCAATTTTACAGAGAAATCCAAGCAAATAGATGCTGTGAAAATTGCACAAATCCATAATGCCTGTTTGTTTAAAATCCTTATTTCTTTTTTTAAAGCATCCTTAACAGCGTGAGTATACAATGGCCCATTATACTCAGGACACGACTCAAAAAGCTCCTGCTGCAAAATTTTAACCTTTCGTTCACTATAGCCTTCGAGCCAATTTTGCTGATTTTGTGCACATTCACCAGCCTGCGTTTTTGAAAGGTCGTCATTAAGCGTGAGAGGTTTCGTACTTTGCGTGTTTCTTAGGTTTTCAGCAGTACTAAAAATTTCTTTATAACGTAACGGCTTCCTTTTTCTACGAAAAACACTCGTCAACTTGCCTATAAAACTATTCAAGTTTTCTACCATCCTTCATTTCGCAACTAATCCTAATCTTTGTCTCGAAACCTCGCACATGATTACTCCCGCGGCAACAGACGCATTTAACGAATTTATTTTCCCGCAAAGAGGAATGGATAAGATAACATCGCATTTTTCCTTAACAAGCCGGCTTATGCCAAAGCCTTCACTACCCACAACCAAGGCAACTGCACCCGTTAAGTCCTCTTCGCAATAGTTTTTGCCGTCCATATCAGCACCGTAGACCCATAAGCCGCGCTTTTTCAATTCATCCAGCGTTACAGAAATGTTGGTTACTCTTGCAACTCTTATGTGCTCAAGCGCTCCGGCTGCGGCTTTTGCAACAGTAAAGTTTAGCCCGACGGCCCTCCTTGCTGGAATTATCACACCATGAGCGCCAGCACACTCAGCTGTACGAATAATCGCACCTAAATTGTGCGGATCCGCAATTTCGTCAGCAATAATTATAAATGGCGACTCGTTTTTTTGTGAGGCGACATCAAATATGTCATCAACAGTAGAATATTCTTGAGCTGCCATCGTCGCAATAACCCCTTGATGGCTAGCGTTTCCGCATAAAAGGTCTAACTTTTTGCTATCGGTTTCCTTTATAGGAATTTTGAGCTCTTTAGCTTTTTTCTTTATGCTGCTGAGTATCCCATTGCGTGTACCATTAGCTATCAAAAGACAGTCAATCTCTCTTCCGGCGAGCAGCGCCTCTTTTATTGCATTTCGGCCAATGAGCATTTTTTCTTGATTTCTTACACCATGTTTTTCCAAAATAATCCCTCTAAAGCTAATTTGAGATAACATAAAGTATATCATAAAATTAGGCTATTTTGTAAATTGCTATCCCGCTATTAGAAAGTGCTATTTAATTGCCGACATTCATGTGAATTTGAAACATATAAAAGACATATCGGCATTTCTTTAGCTAAACATTTTCTCGCAGAAAACAACAACTTCGCACAAGCATTCCTCTCTACGGGAGTGCCCTAAGTGAGAATTTTCCATTGGTTGCTTCTCCAACTGGGCCGCGAGGCCAAAGAAAATGATATTTTCTTTGTGGCCCAGCACTCAACGTTGTTGAGTGCTGGGCTGGCCGAAGGCACGCAGGGCCGTCGGCGCCTCGCGGCCGTCAGATGCTGGCTTAGGGCACTTCCGGGCGCTTGCTTAATTGTTTTTTACTTGCTTTTGTGATATAATGAATAAAAACTGTAAAAAGGATTTAACGATAAATGATAAATAAAATTAAGCGGATAGATAAGAGGGTCATTTTTAACATCCAGCGAATGCACAAGAGACGCCTGAATCGCTGGATGATCATCCTCACGAAGATGGGAAACAACGGTATGGTGTGGTTTGCGGTGGCGGTACCGTTTTTGTTCAATCGAGGTTATCGAAATGTCGGAGTAAAAATCATATTGGCGCTGCTTTTAAGCGGCTTTCTCGGAGAAATCGTAATCAAACAAATGGTCGCAAGAAGTCGCCCGACGAAGTTTTTGCTCCAAGAGGAAATGCTCATAAAAGAGCCTGTTTCATATTCATTTCCGTCTGGTCACACTTCATCGTCGTTCGCGGCATCCTGCATGCTAGCCTCCTGTTTTGGTTTTATCTCTATGCCGGCCTTCATTTTTGCGATTTTAATGGCGTTTTCGAGGGTCTACCTGCGAGTGCATTACCCGACTGATGTTCTCGCGGGAGCGCTGCTTGGCTCGGTATGTAGTCTGCTCGTCAACGTGTTTATAGCGCTTTAGCGCATGTGCTACAATAAATTCAATGAGTGCCCTAAGCGGCATCTGTGGGCGCCGCGAGGCGCCGAAGTCCCCCAAAGGGGCCTTCGGCCAGCCCATAGCTCAACTTTGTTGAGTTATGGGCTACAAAGAAAATAAGTACTTATTTTCTTTGGCCTCGCGGCGGGTTAGGAAAGCTCAAGCAGAAAGAAATGTCTAATTAAGGACGTTTCTAAAACTCAAAAAAAGCTGGAGGATAAATTTGAGGATACGACGAAAACCTTGGGCAAGACCGGAGCTAGCTGCGTGCGAGTTCTTTGTGAACTGTCCAAGTAAAAATAAGGGCAAGTGGTCAGCTACATTTAAGAAGGAACAACCGCTTTACTTAGAATTGGGTTGCGGTAAGGGCTCTTTTATAGCGAGGCTGGCCAGCGAGAATTTGGATAAAAACTTCTTGGCGGTTGACATAAAAAGCGAAGTCTTGGCCTTGGCCAAGAGAAATGTAGAAAAAGCTTACGCGAAGAAAGAACTGGTTGTAGATAACGTTCTTTTGACGGCGCAAAATATTGAGCAAATCGGAGATATCTTGGGCGATGACGACCGCGTTGAGAGGATTTACATAAACTTTTGCAACCCATGGCCTAAACCTCGGCACAAAAAAAGACGCCTCACGCATCCGCGCCAACTGACAAGCTACAAAAACTTCTTGGAGCCTGGCGGCGAAATTTACTTCAAGACTGACGACGATGGCCTTTTCGACGAGAGCATTAACTACTTTTCAGGGAGCGGCTTTGAGGTAAATTACATTACTCGCGACCTGCACAACTCTGAGTTTGTTGACAATATCCCTACAGAGCACGAGAAAATGTTCAGCGAGCAGGGCATCAAGATAAAATTTTTGATTGCGAAAATAAAATTGGAGTGCTCATGATAAGCTCTAGGCGCGCCGCGAGGTGCCGAAGGCCCCGTTGGGGCCTTCGGCCAGCCCATCACTCAAGAACGTTGAGTGATGGGCCACAAAGAAAATAATATTTTCTTTGGCCTCGCGGCCGGCGCGGAGCTACTAATCAAGACTAAGCAGCTCAGTAGGGCACTCCCAAAGTAAGTCTTTAATTGCGAAAACTCAAAAATAAGCTTAAAA
>JAZQMR010000019.1:0-2849 GCA_045543505.1 Acutalibacteraceae bacterium
ACTCCCGAGGACAGTGCCGGAGCAGGCGCCGCAGAAGCGGGCGGAGCGAAAGAGTAGAAAATAAGACGAGGTGACCTTATTGAAACCGGAAGAAAACAAGGAATTCGAGCCGAAGATAATAGACGTAGACATTGAGAAGGAGATGCAGAAGTCGTTTTTGGCGTACTCGATGTCGGTAATCGTGTCGAGGGCGTTGCCGGACGTGCGAGATGGTCTAAAGCCGGTGCACAGACGCATTTTGTATACACTTTTCGAGAACGGCTTAGGGCCGGACAAGGCATATCGCAAGTGCGCGGATACAGTTGGTTCGGTGCTAGGACGGTATCATCCGCACGGAGACGCATCTGTTTATGATGCTTTGGTTCGCTTAGCGCAGGACTTTTCGATGCGGTACATGCTGGTAGATGGACACGGCAACTTTGGTTCAGTGGATGGAGATCCGCCGGCAGCATATCGTTATACCGAGTCGAAGATGAGCAAGATTTCGGTCGAGATGCTAACGGACATTGAGAAGGACACGGTTGATTTTGCGCCGAACTACGATGATCGTTTAAAGGAGCCGGAGGTATTACCGTCGCGATTCCCGAACTTATTGGCGAACGGCTCGACGGGCATCGCGGTGGGAATGGCGACGAACATACCTCCGCACAACCTGGGCGAAGTCATCGATGCGATATGCTGCTTGATTGACAATCCGGAGGCGGAGCTACCCGAGCTGATGGAGCACATTAAGGGGCCGGACTTCCCGACGGGCGCGCAAATAATGGGTCACAGTGGCATACGGGCGGCGTACTCGACAGGACGCGGAAAGATTGTGGTGCGAGCCTGTGCAGAGATCGTCGAGGAGAAGAACTCGCGCTATAAGATTGTGGTCACGGAGCTGCCGTATCAGGTGAACAAGGCGCGCTTGTGCGAGAGCATCGCGGACATGGTCAAGGAGAAGCGCATAGAGGGCATTTCGAACATCGAGGACCACTCCGATCGCGATGGTATGCACATACGCATCGACCTAAAGCGCGATGCCTCGCCGCAAGTCGTGCTCAATCAGCTATACTCGTTCACGCAGCTGCAGACGACCTTCGGAGTAATCATGCTGGCCATCGTGAACGGCGAGCCGAAAATATTGACCCTCAAGCAGATGCTGACGCACTATATCGACTTCCAAATCGAGGTTCTAACGCGGCGCACGCAATTTGACCTCAACAAGGCTCGCGAACGCGCACACATCTTGGAGGGGCTAAAGATAGCACTCGACCACATCGACGAGGTCATCGCAATTTTGCGCGCATCCAAGTCGATTGCCGAGGGTAAAGAGAAGTTGATGGAGACCTTTGGGCTGGACGACGTACAAGCGCAAGCCATCGTGCAGATGAGACTTGGGCAATTGACCGGCTTGGAGCGCAGCAAAATCGAGGATGAACTCGCCGCACTCGAGCAGAGAATCGCGGAATTATTGGCTCTCCTCGGCGACAGATCTAAGCTTCTCGCGCTACTCAAGGAGGAAATCCTCGAGATAAAACGTCGCTTTGCCGATGAGCGTCGCACGAAGATTACGGCGGTGAGCGGAGAGGTCGACATCGAGGACCTGATTCCCGAGGAAGATTGCGTACTCACGCTGACGAACTTTGGCTATGTGAAGCGCCAGAAGACCGATACATACAAGTTGCAACGCCGTGGCGGACGTGGCGTCTCGGGTATGAGTTGTCGCGAGGAGGATGTCGCCTCGGAGATGTTCGTCGTCAACAGCCACGACTATGTGATGTTCTTCACGAACTTCGGCCGGACGTATCGCCTCAAGTGCTATGAGATTCCGGAGGGCTCGAGGACGGCAAAGGGTACAAACGTCGCTAACCTCTTGCCGATAATGCCGGATGAGAAGGTCACTTCGATGATTAAAGTGCCGGCCTTCGAGGACGACAAGTATCTCGTGATGGTCACCAAGGGCGGGGTCATCAAGCGGACGCTGCTGAGTGCCTATAATACGGCGCGCAAGGGCGGTCTAATCGCGATTGACCTCGATGACGGCGATGAGCTCGCGTGGGTGAGCGTCACGGATGGAGAGACCGAGTTGCTCGTCGCGACGAAGAAGGGTATGGCCATTCGCTTCAGCGAGACCGATGTTCGTGCAGTTGGCCGTGCGGCCCGCGGCGTCAAGGCGATTACGCTTCGTGAGGGCGATGTGGTCGTCGGCATGAGTCCGGTCTCGAGCGAGAAAATGGTACTTACGGTCTCCGAGACGGGCTATGGACGCCTCTCCGCGATTGAGGATTATCGCTTGCAACAGCGCGGCGGCAAGGGCATTACGAATTATCACGTCGAGAAGTACGGCGATGTTGCGGCGATTAAGCTGGTTTCGAGCGATGAAGATGTCATTCTCATTTCCGAGAGCGGCGTCATCATCCGCATCAAGGCCGATTCTGTGCGGGTTTGCTCGCGGCCGTCCAAAGGTGTGCGCGTGATGAGAATTGCCGATGACAACAAGATTGTTGCCGTTGCGAGCGTGCCGCACGAGGAGGACGTTGACGCGGAAGTTATTGAGCAAGACCTCGAGTCGAAGCCGATAGAGGGTGAAGGTGCCGTTGAGGTTGCCGAGAGAGAGGTCACTCAAGAGGTAGAAGAATAAGTTTTCAACAAGATTTTTGGGCTTTGTTGAAAGCTGAGGCAAGACGAGGGCGCCCCGCGGTATAGTGGGGCGCCTTTTAGGTAAGAGAGAGAAATATATTTTTAGTTTTTTCCGTTGTTTGGTAGTTTCCTGCTGGCCCGCGCTGGCCGCGAGGCCAAAGAAAATAATTTTTATTTTCATTGTGCCCCAGAGCCCAACGAAGATGGGCTCTGGGGTGGCCGAAGGC
>JAZQMR010000020.1:0-4829 GCA_045543505.1 Acutalibacteraceae bacterium
AGTATAGAAAATTTGGCTTTAGAGCGGCAAAAAACGGCCCGAAGCGAGGCAAAACAAATTGTTGAAGTCGCTAATGATGAGGCAGTGAAAATTATAAATGCTGCTACCGAAGTGGCTCGAAAAAAAGCTGCTGCGAGAATTGTTTTTGCAGAAAAAACTGCTGAAGAAAATTTAAAAAACAACAAAAAAGATGTTGAAAGAGAAGTGAAAAAGCTACACGAAATCGTTCAAGGACGGAAAAAAGTGGCGTTAAAATCTGTCATCGAAGTGGTGATGAACTAGACCAAAGCAAAGGTGGTTGGGGCACTGTTATGGCGATTCTTTCGATGCGAAAAGTGACAGTCTGTGCGTTGAAAAAGGATAGAAAAGCTCTACTCGAAACTTTGCAACGACTTGGTACCGTTGAAGTTGTAGACTTGAGTGGAAATGACGAAAAAATTCAGTTAATTGATACATCTAGTATGCGGTCGGTTTTTGAGAAAAATAAAATCTTGGCTCAAAATGCACTAGAAATCCTCGAACAATATGTGCCTGAGGAGAAAGTTTTTCTTGGTAGTATCGCTGGGCAAGAGCAGATCTCAAAAGAGAATTATTATATCTTTGTCGATGAGACTGAGGAAATTATGCGTGTGGCCAATGAAATTGTTAGGCTTGAGAAACTCATCAACGACCACAAGGCTGAAATCGCGCGATTAAAAACTCAAATCGAAGCGTTGTCGGAGTGGAAGAGCCTCGACGTACCGCTGGACTTTGCTGGGACAAGGAAAACTCGCGCTTTTATTGGAACTTTGCCGGGCGGATTTAGCGACTTAGAGATAAAAACAATGCTGGCAGAGACGCTGCTCGAGGAGGGATGCTATGCCGTTGAAGTTTTGTCTCAGAGCGCGGAGCAAACTTGTATTTTTTTGCTGTGCCACGCTGACGCCGCGGATAAAATCTTGTCAGCGCTTCGAAATAATGGCTTTGCTTGGCCGAGTTTTTCCTGCGATGAAGTGCCCAGCATGAAAATCGAGGAACTTTTAAGGCAAATAAATGGTTTTGAGGATCAAATTCTAATTTCTGAAAAAGAAATAAAAAGTTACAAGGGCCAGCGCAACGCGATGAAGTTTATGGTCGACTATCACGCGATGCGAGCGCAAAAATACGACGTGATTTCGCGGCTGGGGTACACCGAGAAAACCTTCATGCTGAGCGGCTTTGTGCCGCAACGGTGCGAGAAAACCTTGGAGCACATGTTGACAGAAAAGTTCGATGTAGCAATAGAGTTTTCATCGCCAAGTGAGCACGATGAGGTGCCGGTTGCGTTGCAAAATAACGGCTTTGCGGCGCCGGTGGAGGGCGTACTCGAGAGCTATAGTTTGCCGGGCAGGGGAGAGGTTGACCCGACGTCGGTGATGGCGATTTTCTACTACGTTTTGTTTGGATTGATGCTTTCGGACGCCGCATATGGCCTCATAATCGTCGCGGCTTGCGGGGCGGTCTTGGCCAAGTACAGAAACATGAAATCCGGGTTGAAGAAATCCTTGAAAATGTTCCTATATTGCGGAATTTCCACGACTTTTTGGGGAATCTTGTTCGGCAGCTACTTCGGAGACGTAATCGATGTAGTTTCCGCGACGTTTTTCCACGTACCTGTAACCGTGCCAGCGCTGTGGTTTGTGCCGCTCAAGGAGCCCATGCGAATGCTCGCGTTTTCGTTCGGAATCGGCATTTTGCACCTCTTCACAGGGCTGTTCATGCAGCTATATGAGCTCGTGCGGGCGGGGCGCCACAAGGATGCCATTTACGACGTAGTCTCGTGGTACTTGCTGGTCGGCGGGCTTGTGATTTACATGCTGTCGGCGCCGATGATCACCGAGATGCTCGTGCTGAACTTCACTTTACCGACGATCGTTGGCACTATTGGGGCTGTTCTAGCGGGTGTTGGAGCGCTTTTAATCTTGTTTACCGCAGGTCGAGAGTCGAAAAATCCATTTAAACGCTTTTTAAAGGGACTTTATGGACTTTATGGTGTCACAGGTTACCTCAGCGATATTCTCTCGTATTCGAGGCTCCTAGCGCTCGGATTGGCCACTGGCGTAATCGCGCAGGTTTTCAACAAAATGGGCACAATGGCGGGCGATGGACCCGCAGGGGTGATTTTATTCCTTTTAGTCTTTTTCGTCGGCCACACGATGAATATAGCCATAAATCTCTTAGGCGCCTATGTTCACACCAATAGATTGCAATTTGTGGAGTTTTTTGGTAAGTTTTATGAGGGCGGTGGAAGGAAATTCTCCCCATTTTTTGTGGATACGAAATATTTTAAGGTTACGGAGGACATTTGCAATGAATAGTTTCGGGATAGTTTTTGCACTTTTGGGCGCGGCGCTGGCGGCGCTTATGGCGGGAATCGGCTCTGCGGTGGGCGTCGGCATGGCTGGCGAGGCTGCAGCTGGCGTCGTGACGGAGGACCCAGGTAAGTTCGGCAAGGTCCTTTTGCTGCAACTCCTCCCCGGTACGCAAGGCATTTACGGACTTTTGGTTGCAGTTCTAACTTTGATTCAAATCGGAATTTGAGGCGGCTCGTCGGAGGTTTCCCTCGGGCAAGGCCTTTTGTACTTAGTCGCGTGTCTACCGATGGCTTTTGTCGGCTTGTGGTCGGCGATTCGTCAGGCGCGCGCGGCAGTTGCAGGCATCGGCACGGTGGCCAAACGCCCAGAGCAAATGGGCAAGGCGATGATTTTCCCGGCAATGGTTGAGACTTACGCGATTTTGGCGCTGCTAGTCTCGGTACTCTCGATTTTGAACATCCCGAACATCGCGATATAGCCGGGAGTTTTTCTTATGACGGGGTTAGAAAAAATTTTAAACAGCATCGACGATGAGGCGACGTTCCTAGCGGAAAAGACCATAACCGAGGCGCAGCTGAAGGCCGAGGAAATCCTCGCGCAAGCCAAACTTAAGGCGCAAAAAGAGGCCGAGGCCATCGCGGAGGCAGCAGAACTCGAGGTCGCACGCATCGAGAAGCGGGCCGCCTCTCAGATGGAGCTGCAGTCGCGCGAGCTTTTACTCAAGGCCAAGTGCGAGATGATCGCGCAGACCATCGACAAGGCGCGAGACGTGCTGAAGGCCTTGCCGGACGAGGACTACTTCAAGGTCATGGAGCGCCTCTTCGAGCGACATATGCAGCCTAAAAAGGGCGAGTTGATATTCTCGGCGGCCGATATGAAACGGCTTCCGGGCGGCTTTAAGTCGAGCATAGCCAAGTTAGCAGAGTCCATCGGTGGCGAGGTCGAAATCTCAGGGCAGACGCGCGATCTCGATGGAGGCTTTGTTTTGTCGTACGGCGACATCGAGGAGAATTGTTCCTTCGAGGCGCTTTTTGGCAGCAAGCATGAGCTTTTGCGCGACAAGGTGAATGAAATTTTGTTCTCGTAGCGCGGGCGACGGGGGAGGTGGCTGGTTCATGCGCGAACAATTTACTTACGCGGTGGCGAGGATTCGGGCCAAGGAGCTGTTGTTGCTCTCGGAGCAGGATGTGAATCGCTTGTTGGCCTGCGAGACCTACGCGGAGTGCCTCAATGTGCTGCGCGACAAGGGCTGGGGCAGTGAGCTTTCAACCGACGAGGACGACTATCAAGCCCTGTTGACCGCTGAAGATGCTAAACTATGGCAACTAGTGGCGGAGCTGGTGCCGGAGCGCAAACTCTTCAACGTGCTGTTGCTGCCGGTCGACTTCCACAACCTGAAGGCCGCAATAAAAGGCTACATCACAAAGTCGCTCTCCGATGGGCTCTTTCTGCCCGGCGGCACGGTCGATAAGGATCAGTTGCTGAAGTGCGTCGAGGCGCAGCAGTTCGGGGATTTACCGTCTAGCATGGCGGCCGCAGCAAGGTCGGCCTTTGAGAAGTTACTTCACACCGGAGACGGCCAGCTCTGCGACAATATCCTCGACAAGGCGCTGCTGCAAGCGATTAAGTCCGAGGGCACGACTTCAAAGAGTGAGCTAATCCGGGTTTATTCGGAGTTTTTTATTGCGAGCGCCAACATAAAAATAGCCATCCGAAGCCAGCTTCTAGGAAAAAGTCGGGACTTTTTAAAGGCGTTGCTGGTTGAGTGCGCTTCGCTCAATGTTGAGAAGCTGGCCGTTGCCGCGACGAGCGGAATGGACGCATTATGTGAGTATTTGGAGTTCACAACTTACGCCGATTCGGTGCCGCTTATACGGGAGTCGCTGCAAAAATTCGAGCTCTGGCGCGACAACAAAATCATCGAGCTCATTCGGGCAGAGCGGGCAAATTCATTCTCGATTGGGCCAATTTTCGCATATATCTTGGCGCGGCAAAATGAGATAAAAGTGGTAAGAATTATACTTTCTGGAAAATTAAACCGCATTGAGAACGACTTAATAAAGGAAAGGCTGCGGATGATGTATGCATAGAATCGCGGTGGTCGGCCAAAGGGACAGCATATATGGCTTCGCGGCGTTGGGACTGGAGATTTTTCCGGCGAGCAGCTCCGAGGAGGCGAAAGCTACCGTAAAACATCTCTTGCGGGATAACGTCGCGATTATTTTCTTGACGGAGACCTTCGCCAGCGAGATTTACGAGGAGCTTTCGGCCCTCACTCGGGAGAGCATGGTTGCGATTATTCCCATCCCGGACCTCACCGAGGGCACCCTCGGCGTGGGCATGGAGAACTTGCGAAAAGCCGTGATTAAGGCCGTTGGGACGGACATTTTATTTTCGAAATAAACATTTGACTGAGCAGGTGAGACGATGAGTAGGGGTATCATAAAAAAGGTCGCGGGGCCGCTGGTGATCGCCGAGGGCATGAAGGATGCCAAT
>JAZQMR010000021.1:0-2065 GCA_045543505.1 Acutalibacteraceae bacterium
GGCCCCGCTAGTAGAGAGCAAGTCTCATCTAAACCAAGTCTACTTACTTATTGTTGTCAACATCCTTGAAATCGGCCTCGTAGACATTCTCGCCGCCTGGAGCGCCAGCTGAGTTCCCGCTGGCATTTTGAGCTTTCGGGTCAGCCTGAGCCGCTTGAGCAGCACCTTGGTAGAGCTTCGCGGAAACGTCGTACATAGTCTTTTGAAGATCATCTTTGCCGGACTTAATCGTGTCGATATTGTTCGCCGCGATGGCATCCTTGAGGGTCTTTACCTTCGCGTTGAGGCTGTCCTTGTCGGCGCTGTCGAGTTTGTCGCCGTTCTCATTTATAAGCTTCTCAACAGCGTAGCAAAGGTTCTCGGCCTCGTTTTTCGCATCGACTTCCTCGCGGCGCTTCTTATCCTCTTCGGCGAACTGCTCGGCGTTCTTGACGGCCTGCTCGATCTCCTCCTTGGACATATTCGTGTTGGAGCTGATGGTAATTTTCTGCTCCTTGCCGGTGCCGAGGTCCTTAGCGTGCACGTTCACGATGCCGTTGGCGTCGATGTCGAAAGTGACCTCGATTTGAGGAATACCGCGCATTGCCGGAGCGATGCCGTCGAGGGTGAACAGACCAAGTTGCTTATTGTCCCTTGCGAACTCGCGCTCACCTTGAAGAACGTTGATTTGCACTTGAGTTTGATTATCCGCAGCGGTCGAGAAAATTTGGCTCTTTTTCGTCGGGATAGTCGTATTACGCTCGATGATTTTCGTCATGATGCCGCCCATGGTCTCGACGCCGAGCGAAAGCGGAGTAACGTCGAGGAGGAGCAAGCCTTGAACCTCGCCGCCGAGAACGCCCGCCTGCAATGCAGCGCCGATCGCGACGCACTCATCCGGGTTGATGCCCTTAAATGGATCCTTGCCGATTAGCGATTTAACAGCCTCTTGAACAGCTGGAATCCTCGATGAGCCGCCAACCATCAGGACTTTATCGATTTGATTTATGGACAAGCCAGAGTCTGAAAGGGCCTGACGAACCGGCTTCATTGTGTTCTCGACCAAGTCCTTCGTGAGCTCGTTAAATTTCGCGCGAGTCAAGGTCAAGTCAAGATGCTTAGGGCCAGAGGCGTCAGCGGTAATGAACGGCAAGTTAATCGCAGTCGTCGTCATTCCGGAGAGCTCAATTTTAGCCTTCTCAGCGGCCTCTTTTAGGCGTTGCATAGCCATTTTGTCGCTCTTGAGGTCTATACCATTTTCCGCCTTGAACGAGTCTGCCATCCAGTCGATAATTCTCTGGTCAAAGTCGTCGCCGCCGAGCTTGTTATTGCCGGCCGTCGCCAGAACCTCTTGCACGCCGTCGCCCATCTCGATGATAGAAACGTCGAAGGTGCCGCCGCCGAGGTCGTAGACCATGACCTTCTGGTCGGTCTCCTTGTCGATGCCGTACGAGAGGGCAGCCGCCGTCGGCTCGTTGATGATGCGCTTAACCTCGAGGCCGGCGATTTTTCCAGCGTCCTTCGTGGCCTGACGTTGCGCGTCGGTGAAGTAGGCCGGAACCGTGATGACCGCTTGCGTTACGGTGTCGCCGAGGTAAGCCTCTGCGTCGGCCTTTAGCTTTTGCAGAATCATCGCGGAAATCTCTTGCGGAGAAAGGTTCTTATCGTCAATTTTAACCTTAAAGTCAGTTCCCATCTCTCTCTTTATCGAGGAAATCGTGCGGTCCGGATTGGTTATCGCCTGACGCTTTGCCACTTGGCCAACCATTCTTTCGCCAGTCTTCGAGAAGGCCACCACCGATGGCGTCGTGCGAGTTCCCTCAGCGTTCGCGATGACGACCGGCTCGCCGCCCTCAATGACCGCTACACACGAGTTTGTTGTTCCCAAGTCGATGCCGATTGTTTTTGCCATGAAAATTACCTCCAAAGTTTTAATAGTTGATGAAATAATTGAAGCGGATGCCCGTAAATCTGTGGAGCAGCTTCATCAAGCGTCTGGCGCCGCGAGGCGCCGGGGGCCCGCAGGGCCCTCGGCCGCACAAGAGCGGAACGGTGGTGGGGTCTTGTGCACAACGAAAAAAAAAAT
>JAZQMR010000022.1:0-2233 GCA_045543505.1 Acutalibacteraceae bacterium
AGTCTAGCAAAAAAGAGATATCAAACGAACGAGTGAAAGGCATCTAAATGGATGAACTGTACAGTTTCCTCGAGAGAAAGAACAGGATTTACGTAATGACGCTTGTGAGTAGAGATTCGCGTCAAATTGTAGGCTATAATATCGCTTTTGATAAAATCTGAGATCGGATTCAGCGTTTAGTTGATCGTTCCGTGAGGCGCGTCAATACTACTCTGACGCATATCCGACGTAATCAGAGGTGTGCTGTTAGGGCACTCATACTTCGCTAAAAAACAAAAGCTAGACTTACACCGTCGAAGGTGTGAATTCTGACTTGAGGCATTATATTCCGAGGCTACATCTCCGGTCCAGATGGCTTTTTTCGTTATCTCGAAACAGCTAAGGCCGCCTTCAAAATTTTTGTTAATGAGTTTAATCTACTTACTCGTGCTAAAAAGGATTTTTCACACCTAAAATCCGTATTTTGTTTCTCGATCTTTACTTAAACGCTCGACTAGGGCACTTCCTAGGAATAAGGAATATACTAAAAAGAAATAAAGCTAAAAATGTCGGTTTGCTTTGAGAATAACCGAGAAGCATATTTCCTATTATTGGGCTGATTTGCAGAGGTTTCCTCTAAAATATCCGCACTAAAGCTGTAGCAGTTTAGCTTTTTTATTTAATATCTTCATCGGGGACACTTCACCAAAAAGTTTTCTGAACAAAGCTATTTTTCGACCATCAGTTGACCTTCATATAATTTATATGCCGATTTCCGTACTTTTCAGCAACGCCCTCCAACCTACAGCCATTTTATATCATGTAAATCAAGACATTCAAAAACTGTTCGCTCGAGTTTGTATTTGTTTTCATATATAGTTCTATTTCCCTAACATATTCTTATATGTACAGATGCTAGCACATTAGCGCTATCGTGATTTTTTTATAAAAAATATCGAAACAGCAATAAAACCGGCAGAGATTACCGCGAAAAATATTGGATTAAAACCATTTTCTTTCTCAACGAGAGGTGCTGCTAAGTTTTGCGTAGAAGCACTGTTGTTAACAATCATTTCTTCGTCGGATTCTGTGCTAATGTCATTTGCTTCATCGGCAAAATTTTTACCATCAAGGCTTGAAGTGCTAATGTTAGCGTCATACTCCTCCCCATCGATGTTGCCTAGTGTTTTGAGTTTCCCCGACTCTGCTTTTGTTAGCCGATTTACT
Source organism: Acutalibacteraceae bacterium (assembly GCA_045543505.1). Lineage (GTDB taxonomy): Bacteria > Bacillota > Clostridia > Oscillospirales > Acutalibacteraceae > CAG-557. Next base: position 1,207 of record JAZQMR010000022.1, read on the forward strand.
GTTACAGTGTAAACTTTTTTGGACTTTTTGTCTGGCGAGGAAACCGTCAAGTTAACGTCGGTGTTAGTTCCGGCGCTCTTGAGCGTCTTGCGATTTGCCTTAACGGAGGCGGCCTCATCCAGCGGCGTCGCAGAAAATTCTATCGTGCTCTTTGAGTAAGGCACCTCGACGGTGTAATGCGTCACATCCGATGAGAAAGCGGGCGTAATTTGATAGCCCTCTGTTGTCAAGGCGGCCAGGTCACAATTAGCCTCGCCCGTTTGCGTGACTGTGACAGTCAGCGGATCAATTCCAACAATAGAAAACTCATTGGCGTCATAGTCACACAAGCCATCGACGGTCGCGGAAATCTTCGTTTCGCCGACCTCACAGCTAGACAAAACTTTAAAGTTCAATTCAAGAAGATCATTTTGTTGAGCAGCGTTTACGTTAAAGCCTTGCTCAGTCGTCACGTACAAAATCGTCAACAAATCGCCATTCGCATAGCTTCTGAAGTCGTCGTTATTGATGTCCGAGTACAAGCCTTTGTAGGCAAGCTTGGAGCTATCGAAGTTAATCTTTATACGATACGCCGCAATGTTAACGTTTTCGTTGGGCACAAGTACAACACTCACAACAAACTCCTCACCGCTAACTGGCGTAGCGTTATCGCAAGTCATAGAGATATTCACTTCGGCTGCGCTTGCAAACCTAAAAATAGAACAGCTCGACATAATAATAAAAAAACACGCTATAATTGCCAATTTGAGACGTTTTAGCAAAGCTATCAACCCTTTTACTCTTTATAAGGCAAATTATAGCACGTTTTTGTGCGCAAAGAGTTGAGAAAATTAAGGCTAATTATTGTGTGAAAAGCTGAGTGATTTGCTGTTTTTTGAAGGGTTTGGAGCAAACCACAGCCGCGCCGCGAGGCGCCGAAGGCCCCGAAGGGGCCTTCGGCCAGCGCATAGCTCAACTTTGTTGAGCTATGCGCCACAACGAAAATAAATATTATTTTCGTTGGCCTCGCGGCCCGATGCTGCTAAAT
>JAZQMR010000023.1:0-2476 GCA_045543505.1 Acutalibacteraceae bacterium
ATCTAATTTGGACAGACGCAACAAAAGATGGCGCGGTATAGCCACTCGTTACACTAAAAACGTTGAATCTTTTGTTGCATCTGTCCAAATTAGATGTATTGCTCTTTGGTTGAAAATTTATTGACGACACGGCCTAAGGAAATTCGGAACAATGAACCCCAGTCAAGGTGCTCTTTATGTGTTGTTTGACAGTTCCTCCTTTATGTAAAGATGAAAACTATAAACCTGTAAAACATCATCATTAATTTATTTGAACAAACACATTTTGTACCGATAAAATCACCATCAACTTAAGTATAAAACCTCCCTCGTATAATAAAGGCACGATATTTTGAAGAAAAATATCGAAACTTCTCGTTATCTTATAAACCATATGAGATAATGGGTCTGTACAGATAGAGGTCGCAGAACACTTTCCTCATATTCAGCTCCTGCATATCCGCCGGCTACCCATATTCCGTTTGCGTGCGTTACAAAATTTAGTTGCATATCGGAGAGCGTCACTGTCGACCATGACTTGCCGTCTTTAGAATGATACAAATCGCCGGTTTTGCTAATCTCTGGTCTGGCTAACCACAAACCATTTGCGTAGGTTGCAGAGGCAATCGGACCATCAAGAATATTGGACAACGCCCAGTAGCGACCGTTATTTTCAATAACACTTGAGCCATTTTTACTTTTTTGAGAAATAAGCGCTTGCCCCCCTATCGCACCACCTTCAGCTGGATTGGTATTGCGATCGTTGGCGCTTCTTCAAGACAGGTCACAGTTATGCTGCCATCTGCAGTCTCGATTTTAGAAACACAGCTCCAAGCTGAGTCTGCCTTTGCTCCTTGCGCTGCCGTAGCGCCGCTTACTTCCGAGACCCCTCCGCTTTTCTTTGCGAAAAGAAAAGCTCGCAAAAGGAACGGTTTCGCGCTCCCTCGAAATGATTGATTTGACCATGTTCCTTTATGCGGCCTTCCATGTCAATAAATCTACCGGCACAGTTATTTGAGTAACACCTCCAAATTATGGCATTGCTAACGTTGCATACATGGCTGCGATTTTTACAAACGGTAAAAGTTAAAATAAACGGCTACTTATGCAGTTTTTTAGAATTTGATTTTACAGAGTTTTCGCTTGCATATACCAGAATTTAGCAATGCCCAAATTATCATCGACAGTGAAATGAAAAATGCCTACAACAATTCAGTTTCGCTGAACTATAAAATGAATGGCGATTTCCCTGTTTTAAGTCTCGGCAAGAATAATATTTCGTGGATTGGAAATGTCACAAAGCTAGAAATACAGCCAAATTGGCGATGGCTATAAGTGCACAGAATTGGAGGTGTCTCAAATAATCACTCTTTATTCTAAAATTGAAACCGATTTTACCCACAATGGCTTGATGATTTTACAGCCAATTGAGGCAATTGTAACCGAGGAAATAAACGGCAACTATTCGCTGAAACTCACGATGCCACGGTTTTTTTCAGAGATTGAGAATGAGCAAATTATAAAAGTTCCAACGCCAAAAACAGACCAACTTTTCAGGATTTGCTATCCTCACGTTGTGGCTCGAAAGCATCTATCACGCTTGCTGGCAACTTATCATCGCTTGAGCCAAATAGATAAATGTGGACGTTTTCGCCGTCCCACACAATTTTATCCACAAGAGTCCTCAGCGCCTTTCGTTTTTTGGTATTGCTAAATTTCAGTATATGCAAGCGAATACTCTGTAAAATCAAATTCTGAAAAACTGCATAAGTAGTCGCTTCTTTTTATTTTTACCTGTTGTAAAAATCGCAGCCATATATGCAACATTAGCAATGCCTCGTTTTTGAGCACATCCATTGTATCGAAAGTATGGCCAAAAGATAACGCTAATTTCTTCACGTTGTCAAACTCAAGTTGAGATAAACCTTGATTCTTAAGCAGATTTTCGAGCTCATCTTTCTTTTGCAGCAATTGCGTTTTTTCGACGTCAAGGCTGTTTATCTTTTCAGTGATGTACTTTTGCGCAGGTGTATTTTGAGTGCCAGAAAGAGCCTGAACAAGGGTTGAAATTTCTTTTTCTACACTAGATAAGGCTTGCGAGATTTTTGAAAGGTCGTTTTCATAGTCCTCAGTTTTTAATGTAAGCTCTTTTTTTATGTTAGAAAGTCCCTCCAAGAAACGCGAATTGTCTGCCGTAAGTTTCTTAATTTCTTCGCAAACAGCCTTGTCCAAGGTGTTTCCGTTTGGATTTTTCATCTTACAGTTGTGAAGATGGCTTTTTTCCTTCAACTGGCAAAGGTAGGTATATATGTATTCCCCAGCAGCGTTTTTTCGCTGGCTAAGTTTTGGGCGCATATAGTCTCCGCAGTTGCCGCAGAACAAAAGTCCCGACAAAAGTGCCGCATTACTTTTGGGTTTGTGATACGACTTTGAGGCGTTTTGCGCCAATTGATTTTGCACCGCAATCCAGTCTGAGGAAGAAACGAGCCCTTCGTGT
>JAZQMR010000024.1:0-2178 GCA_045543505.1 Acutalibacteraceae bacterium
GCCTTCGGCCAACCCAGAGCGCAACTGCGTTGGGCTCTGGGTCACAAAGAAAATAAAAATATTTATTTTCTTTGGCCTCCCGGCCGGCGCGGAGCTGTAGATTGCAGTAAAAACCTCAAACAAGGCACGTTCCCAAATAGGTCGTTAAAAAAGGAGTTGATAAAATGGCTTTGAGTGAGAGAAATGTGGCATACGATATATCTTTATTCGAAGAGAGAAAAATAGCTATTGATCCTCAGAAACAAGATAATATTGTCAAGTTGCCAAAAAATCGGGTTGGTGCGCGTCAGAACAGGAAGTTGAATCCTATGGCGTTATTACTGCCTGTAGTTACTTTTTCGCTTAGCGTTGCCGTCATTGGGGCAATCATCTTTAGCCAGGTTCAACTCACGGAGACGACTGACCAGATAAATAAAGTCACTAAGCAGCTCGAGGAATGTACTAGCGAAAGCACTCAGTTGCATATGAAAATAAAGGAAAAGTTATCCCCGGGCATGGTCGAGGAGTACGCGAAAACCAACTTACATATGGAGAAGACAAACCCGTGTCAGGTCGAATATTTTAGTCTCTCAAGGGGCGACAAGGCCGAAGTAACTCAAGGGAAACGCAACCTAGTAGATAAATTTTTAGCACTCGTGGGAATAAGATAATTTTTAACTAAATAGATATTATTGATAGAGAGTTGAGATGGGGGCGGTCTTGACTCTCATGATGTTTATGGAGGAACAGAAGTTATGGCGAAAGGAACCACTATCAGAATGTGGCGAAGGTCGGTTTTCGTGTTGACCGCGCTACTCGTTGTCGGTTTCGGCGTTATCGTTTTTCGATTAGTGCAATTACAGTTGGTTCAAGGTGAGGCCTTGCAGCAGATGGCCACCGAACAACAACTTAAAGATACAAAAATCAACGCGCAAAGAGGCACCATCTACGACTGTAATATGAAACCCTTGGCGCAAAGCGCGACTGTTTGGACGGTCGTCTTGGAGTCAGCCTACCTCAAGGACGACGATGCCCGAGAGAAAGTCGCGGATGGCTTGTCGAAGATTCTCGAGATGGATAAAAACGAGATCTTGGAGAAGGCTAAGAAGAAATCTTATTATGTGGTCGTCAAGCGCAAGGTCGAAGGCGACATAAAGGACAAAATCATCGCCTTCCAGAAGGAAAATAAAATAACTACCGGTATTCGTCTGGTCGAGGACTACAAACGGTATTATCCTTATGGCGACTTCGCCTCGTGCGTTATCGGCTTTACCGGCACCGACAGTCAAGGCTTATCCGGCCTCGAGAGCTACTACAATGAGTACTTAACCGGTCAAGCTGGAAGACTTGTCACGGCCAGGAACGCCAAGGGTACAGACATGCCTTTCGACTACGAGAAGATGATTCCGGCGAAAAATGGTTACAGCTTGGTACTTGGCATAGATGAGGTGATTCAGCATTTCCTCGAGAAGGGCCTCGAGGAGGGCATCGCGAACCACAAGGTTATGAATCGTGCCGGTGCCATCATGATGAACGTCAACACCGGAGAGATTGTCGGCATGGCCGTTAAGGGCGGATATGACCTCAATAAGCCCTTTGAGATAGCTGATGCCGCCGTGAAAGAGCAAATTGAGGCCCTCCCCGAGGAAGAACGTTCCAAAGCTAAGGCCGAGGCCCTCGAGGCACAATGGCGCAACAAACTCGTGAGCGATACATATATGCCGGGTTCGGTCTTCAAGCAAATAACTACGGCGATGGCCTTCGAGGAAGATTTAATCGACGAAAAAACCAACTTTAATTGCACGGGAAGCTTTGTGCCCTTCCAAGGGGCTCGGCCAATAAGATGTCACAAGCACGGCGGCCACGGAAGTCAACTCTTTGAGCGGGCCTTTTGCAACTCGTGTAACCCGGCCTTTATCCAAATCGGACAGAAAATCGGCCCAGAACGCTACTATAAGTACTACCAGGCGTTTGGCTTGACGCAGAAAACTGGCATCGACCTTCCGGGTGAGGCGAACGGAATTTTCTTCAGCAAGGACGGCAGCATGGGCCCGATGGATTTGGCCGTTGCGTCATTCGGACAGAACTTCACGATAACGCCCGTGCAAATGGTGACGGCAGCTGCGGCCATCGCAAACGGTGGACATCTTGTTCAGCCGCACGTGGTTAAGCAGATCATCGACAGCGACGGCAACATCG
>JAZQMR010000025.1:0-3634 GCA_045543505.1 Acutalibacteraceae bacterium
AGAGGGAAAAAAAAAAAGACAGGAGCAAGCCCGGGCCCCCGGGAGGCCCGGAAGGCCCGTAGGGCCTCCGGCCACCCCGGAGCTCAACGTTGTTGAGCTCCGGGATACAAAGAAAATATTATTTTCTTTGGCCTCGCGGCCCGGTGCGGCTAGCCAAAAGAATGACCTCAAAAATGAACCGCCCAAGGATGAATGGCGCAGCCACTTCTGCAAAGAATATTTGTGGAGGTGGCTATTTTATGCAGAAAAACAAGGACTTGACCGCGAACAACTCGGATTCGACGGTGGACGAAAACATTAGCGAGGCAAACCCGGCCAGCAAAATTCAGATTGAGCAGATTAACGAGACCGGTTCGGTTGTTGTGACGAATGGCCAGCACACGATTTACTGCCTGACGATTGTCGGGGAGATTGAGGGGCACAACTACGCTGACGACTCCGTGAAAACCACCAAATACGAGAAGGTCATTCCGCAGCTCGTCGCCATAGAGGAAAGCCCATCAATAGATGGCTTGCTGATTTTGCTCAATACAGTTGGCGGTGATATCGAGGCAGGGTTGTCATTGGCAGAGTTAGTCTCAGGTATGAAAAAGCCAACGGTTTCAATGGTCATCGGCGGAGGGCATTCCATCGGCGTACCGTTGGCGGTTTCGGCAAAGAAAACTTTCATCGCGAAGTCGGCCTCGATGATGATTCACCCGGTAAGAACGAGCGGCACAACACTTGGCACACACCAGGCGTTTGAGTACCTCAAGCGAATGCAAAATAGAATCACACAGTTCGTTGCAGACAATTCGAATGTGTCTGCGGAGCGATTCTTGCAGCTGGTCATGAATTCCAGCGAGCTCGACATGGACATCGGTACCGTCCTAGAGGGTCAAGAGGCTGTCGATGAAGGCATTATCGACAAGGTTGGTACGCTAGCTGAGGCGCTTGAGTGTCTTTATGAGATGGTGGAAGACAGTTGAGTGCCGGTAACTCTGTTTGTTGTAACAAGGTGCTCGGTTTGCCATATTATAAAATATATCATTTTGGAGGTATTCCAATGGCAAATATGAGTAATGCACCTTTCCAAGCGGTAGATTTAAACCAACTTTACGGCATTGACGAAGTTATGAACACACCACAACCAAGGGCGGAAAGCTTAAATGACTATAATAGAAAAGTAATGGAAACCGATATAACTAAAAACAGCATGGAAAATCAAAACTCTCCTCAAAATACAGCCTTGCGCGGGACAAATTTCTTAGAAGATATGCATGGGTTAAATCAACCGCAACCTCAACGTCAGGAGCAAACACTCCCGACAAGCCGTTCTCCTCTAGGAAGCCAACGCAATGATTCTAATAAAAATGAAAATATCCAACTCGCTGATGATATGCAATCGTTTTTGCAGCAGCAAGTTGGAAAAAAAGTTTCGGTTCAATTTTTACTCGGAGCAAACTCTATGGTTGAACAATCTGGCATACTGGTTGGCGTCGGTAACAACTACATCATTTTGAGAGAAAGTAATGGTGAGTTGCTGGTCGGCCACACTGATGCGCTCAAATTTGTGAGAGTTGAAAGTATATGAGATTAAGCGCTGGACGCCGCGAGGCGCCGAAGGCCCTACGGGCCTTCGGCTGGCCCAGAGGTCAACTTTGTTGACCTCTGGGCGCAAAGAAAATATATTTATTTTCTTTGCGCCTCGCGGCAGAAGCAGTTAAACGCAAATAAAAATCGTACCCAAGGTCGCGCCAATTAGCTAAACAAACCAGGATTCATCCGGCTATAGTGAAAAATATATTGTTGTGCAATGCCGGCAAATTCGCCGAAATAAGATGGTGTCTTACCTGGAAAAAAAGTTTCCATTGCACGCTTTATCCAAACATCAATCGGGAAGGCCTCTAAGCGGTGAAAGCCGTATAAAAGTGTACATTCAGCAACCTTTGGGCCGACGCCTTTGATCTTCATTAACTCGCTTCTCGCCTCATCAAGGGGCGAGTTTTTTATGACTTCAAAATTCACGACACCCGTAGCCACCTTACGTGCCGCATCCAATATGTACTGGTCTCGAAAACCGCACTTTATTTGCGCCAAGTCACTAATATTGAGGTTCGCAACGGTTTCGCACGTAGGAAAGGCAAAAAAATGGGGTTCAAGTTCTTCGCCAAAGAGTTCGCAGAAACGCTCAATAATGCCTCTAATGCGAGGAATATTGTTATTTTGCGAGATGATAAAAGAGCATAATGTCTCCCACGGCTCTTGCTGCAAAATGCGAATTCCCGGTGCATATTGACACGATATTGCAAGATTAGGGTCAAGCTTTGCTAATTTTTGCTTAATTTTTTTATAATCGGTATTTAAATCAAAATAATTTTGCCAAATGCGCTCAAAATCTTTTTCAATGTTTTTTCCACTTAGAATTAGCCTATTTTCTTCTTTTGAGATACTAAGAACGCGGCCATGGGCAACCCCAGTAAAGGTGCTACCTATGGCTTGGTTCCAACGAAAACATTGGCCGCAATTAAATGTCTCATTCAAATCGAAGTCGCCGATGTTTTCAAATATTACCTTGTTTTCAGAATAGTGTATCAAATAAAAACCTCTAAAAATAAGACTTTAAAATTAAGCGTGTAGTTAATACTTGGATAAATTAAGACAAGTAGACTTTAATTTGCAAAAAATCCATTTGATTAGTTCGTTGTACGAATTATAGAAACAGCTTTAAAGTAAAATAGATTTTATTGCATCAAGAAGATAAGTACCAGCGGTCTTAGTACAAGTAAAACCAAACTTCCAATCGATTGCAAGCAAAGCTATTGGGATAGCCCAAGCTAAAAACTTAGCGACATTCTTGCCAACTACATAGTTGAAGGTGGTCTTTATGAGATACCACACTATTCTAAATGGCAGTTTTATGAGTTTAACTAAGAATGGCTCTTTGTGCGCATTTTCGTAATTTTTAATGACTTGGTCAGTGAACTTATTATCCTTGGAGAGCTCCAAGAAAGCCTCTTTAAGGGCTTCAGAAAACTCAGGATCTTTTGCTAACTCAGAAAAAACTTTTTTGAGGTCATCCTTGCGTAGTTTGTTTGCAGTCGCAGAAGACCTAACGCCTTGCAACGGTGTCCTATCTGCGTATGTAGGTTTGCAACATGGCGCGAGCAAGGTTGCAATGATAAGCAATTGAGAAATAACCTTTTTCATTTTTAAATATCTCCTTATTTTTTTAGCTAAAACAAAAAGAACCATTTATGCAGCGGTCCTTTTTGTTTCTATCTTTATATTACTTTTAAACGCTACAATTGCAATAATTTCTTACATTTATTCTTCATCTTTATACGTTTCGATACAAATTTCTTCTTCATCAATCATACCGCTCTGATCATTGTTGAAGTTGTCATCATTAGACTGGCTGCTGGGACCATCTTGTTCTCCCGTAGGTGGTATTATTTTTTCTTCTTCAAGCATATCGCTCTGATCATTGTTGAAGTTGCCATCATTAGACTGGCTGCTGGGACTATCTTGTTCTCCCGTAGGTAGTATGATTTTTTCTTCTTCAAGCATATCGCTCTGATCATTGTTGAAGGTGCCATCATTAGACTGGCTGTTGGGACTATCTTGTTCTCCCGTAGGTAGTATGATTTCTTCT
>JAZQMR010000026.1:0-5457 GCA_045543505.1 Acutalibacteraceae bacterium
ATCCGACGTCTGGATAGCCTTCTCGATCTCCTTGCAAAACTTGTCGGTCAAGTCTTGAACCTGCTTCTCGCCCTGCTTCAAGTCGTCCTCGGTAATCTCCGAATCTTTCTTCATCTTTTTGAGCTTATCGATGGTGTCGCGGCGAATCGTGCGAATCGAAACCTTGGAGTCCTCGCCCATTTTCGCGATATCCTTAACAATTTCGCGACGTCTATCCTCGGTGAGAGGCGGGAAAACAAGTCGAAGCATCTTGCCATCGTTTTGAGGATTAATGCCAACATCCGACGTCTGGATAGCCTTCTCGATATCCTTGAGTACCGACAAATCCCATGGCTGAATCACAAGAGTTCTGGCCTCGGAGACCGAGACTGCCGCGAGTTGATTTATCGGCGTAGGCGCACCATAGTAGTCGACGAGGACCCTGTCCAAGACCGCAGGGTTAGCGCGACCCGCGCGGATGGCGGCATACTCTTTCGCGAGGGCGTTGACCGACTTATTCATGCTGTCTTCCATCTTATTGAAAAGCTGATTCATAAAGCTCGAAACTCCTTAAATTATATAAAATTTACTCGCTTATAATACCGTGGTGCCGATCGGCTGGCCCATGATGGCGTCGTAGATATTCTGCGGGTTGCTGATGCTGAAGACCAGCAGCGGAATATGGTTATCTTTGCACATGGAGGCCGCCGTGCTATCCATGACCGCCAAATTTCGGCTCAAGACATCCGAGTAGCTCAACAAATCGTAGCGTTTTGCATCGTCATTTTGCTTCGGGTCCTTATCGTAGACACCATCAACCATCGTCGCCTTTAGGATAACATCGGCATTTATCTCCGCCGCCCTAAGTGATGCTGCAGTGTCCGTCGAGAAAAACGGCGAACCTGTCCCGCACCCAAAAACCACTACGCGGCCCTTTTCCAAATGCCGAACCGCCTTATTCCTTATGTATGGCTCCGCTAGCTGCTGCATGGAAATGGCCGTCTGAACGCGAACATCAACACCGAGTCGCTCAAGAGTATCCGCCACTCCAAGGGCGTTAATCACCGTCGCGAGCATCCCCATATGGTCGGCCCTCGTACGATCCATTTCGCCACTGCTACGGCCCCGCCAAAAGTTCCCTCCGCCAACAACTATACCAATTTGCACTCCGAGGTCCGCACAGGCCTTTATCGGCTTGCAAATAGAATTCACAACATCAAAATCGATGCCTTGTTTCTGTTTCCCCGCCAAGGCCTCGCCACTAAGTTTCAGCAAAACTCTCCTATATTTCGGCTCCACCACGACCACTCCTAAAAGCTGATTTCATCTAATTTTACAATAATTCCACAAATAAGTAAAGTTGCAGCAGGACACAGTGTGTCCTTAACAAGCCATAAAAAATAACAAGAGAATGTTCGAAAAGGCATTGCTAAAAACCAATATGCAGTTGTAAAACGGGAAATATCAACTAAGTAATTGTCCCGATATAATTATTGACATGGAAGGCTGCATAAAGAAACATCGTTAAATCAATCATATTCGATGGAACGGGAAACACAGCAGTTTTTTCGTTAAAATCTTGCAAACCAGTGCTGTTGAGAAAAGTTGTTACTTTCAATCAAAAGTACTTCCGACTTTGTTTTAATTAGACATTTGGACCGTATAAAATCACGATAACTGCTGTATCGATCGCTAAAATAAAGCTTGACGTTCCTCTTTTTCCGTCGCTCGTACATTTTTCTAAATGTTTCAGCGTCTCGTGCGCCGCATCCAAAATCCATAAGCTGTTTTGTGGTTCTGCAATAGGCTTTCTAAATCAAAACTTGTCTTTTTTGCATGCGAAAAATGCCACATTTCTTGCATTTGCACCGTTGAGCTCCCTTTTCAAATCCCGCTTTTGTGTACTCCATTGCTTGACATTTTTTTGCACTTATACACATCTTCACCTTCCTTTTCTTCATATTGTACCATCATTAATTATTTAGCTGACACTCCCATACTCCGGCTCTACATCGCCGGTCCAGATGTTTTTTCAGATCTATTAGAGACAATGAAAGCTGTGTTCAAATTTTTCGTTAACGCTTTTAACCTTTTTGCTGCTGCAAAAAAGTCTCATTCTCTTCTAAAAAACGCCTGTTCACTCACTTATTTAATATAACTACTCAATCATGGCACTAAGATGCTTTATTTTTTTCTTGACCTCGATGCGGTAATTATGTTAGAATTAATCATGAATACTTAAAAGTGAAGTAACCTTCTTTGTTGTGTGTTTTTTATAGGCCACAAAGTGAATTTAATATAAGTTGTTTCAGTCTTTCAGGAGGCAAAAATTGGAGAAATTTTTTATAAACGGGCAAATTCCGTTAAAAGGAAAAGTGAAGATCAGTGGGGCAAAAAATGCGGCCGTCGCGATATTTCCGGCGGTGATACTATCGGATGAAATTTGCGTAATCGAGAATATTCCTAACATAAACGACGTAACTTTGATGGCACGCATCTTGGAGCAAATGGGCGCTGTCGTAACGATGAAAAACAAGTCGACATTCGAGATAGACGCTCGAAAAATGAAATCTCACATCGCATCGTATGACTCCGTGCGCAATATGAGAGCTTCTTCTTATCTTCTAGGGGCGTTACTTGGCCGATTCCATAAAGCTGCAGTTTCCTTGCCGGGAGGCTGCGATTTTGGCGTTCGGCCGATTGACCAACATTTAAAAGGTTTCTCGGCGCTGGGCGCAACTCATACAGTCGAAGGCGGCCTTGTGACGGTGACTGCAGACAAGTTGGTCGGAGACACGATTTACATGGACGTTGTGTCGGTGGGGGCAACAATAAACATCATTCTCGCGGCGGTAAAAGCCGAGGGCACTACGGTCATCGAAAATGCCGCAAAGGAACCGCATATCGTTGACTTGGCGAACTTTTTGAACTCGATGGGCGCGGAAATTAGCGGCGCGGGAACGGACACTATCAAAATTAAGGGTGTGCGCTACTTGAGCGGCACGACCTACTCAATTATTCCCGACCAAATTGAGGCTGGAACCTACATGGTTGCGGCCGCGGCCACACGTGGCGATGTGCTCGTTGAGAATGTCATCCCAAAGCACTTGGAGTCGATTACGGCGAAGTTGCAGGAAATTGGTGTGAGCGTCGAGGAGTTCGACGAGGCCGTGCGCGTAAGTGTGAGTGGCCCCTTGAGTAAGTGTAACGTCAAGACTATGCCATACCCGGGTTTTCCTACGGACATGCAACCGCAGATTACCGCTTTGTTAACGGTGGCCGAGGGCACGAGCCTCGTCAACGAGAACGTCTGGGACAATCGCTTTAGGTACACCGATGAGCTGAATCGCATGGGCAGCAAGATTTCCGTCGACGGGAAGACGGCCGTCGTTGAGGGTGTACCGGAGCTAGTTGGTACCACTGTTAAGGCCCTTGATCTACGTGCAGGCGCTGCCATGATAATCGCGGCGCTGGCCGCCAAAGGGACCTCGGTCATCGAGGATATAAGGCACATTGAGCGCGGCTACGAGAACATCATCGAGAAGCTTACGGCTCTTGGCGCTGACATAAAAAAGAACTACATTCCTGAGGAGAATGGCATTCCGAAGGCGCTGTAGGTTGACGTTTTTAATGGTTTTGATGAAGTCTCAGCAAAACCTACGGGCGCCGCGAGGCGCCAGAGGCCCCTTTGGGGCCTTCGGCTGTGCGATAGCTCAACGAGGTTGAGCTATCGCACACAAAGAAAATATTATTTTCTTTGGCCTCGCGGCTGGTGCGGCTAAGAGCTACCAAAGCGTCTTCGGATATGCCACTTGGGCGATTTTATAGGAACACATGGTTGTTCCTATGTTTTTATTTTGAGTTTTATTTTTGAAATTTTAGCTTTCGGAGGTTATTTTTTGGCACGGATTTGTCCATTATTTAGCTCCAGCCGAGGGAATTCCACGTACGTTGGCACACGCGACAGCGGCGTTCTCGTGGACGTCGGCCGCAGCACAAAGCAACTTGAGCAAGCGCTGCTTGCAAATAACATTGACACGAGCGCGATTCGGGCGATTTTCATCACACACGAGCACAGCGACCACATTCAAGGGCTGAAGCTTTTTGCGTCGCGGTACAACTTGAAGGTTTTTGCCTCTAGCGGTACGATGGAGGCCCTCGAACAGAAGGGTATTCTAACGGGTAAGTTCCCCGTTGAGGTCATTGACGAGGGTGGCACGGAGGTCGGCGGGATGTTTGTCAAACCCTTTGAGACGCCGCACGACAGCCAGCAGAGCGTTGGTTACATAATTGACACGGCCGACAACAAGCGCGCAGTCATCGCGACGGACATCGGCTACATGACGGACACCATTCGCTCTGCGACTGATGGCGCGGACGTCGTGCTGATCGAGTCGAACCACGACGTGCGGATGCTTCAGAACGGGCCATATCCGTACTATTTGAAGAAGCGCATTCTGTCGAACATCGGGCATTTGTCGAACGACGCTTGCGCGGCGGAACTGGCGACATTCATAAAAAGAGGCATTACTAAGTTCATTTTGGCCCACTTGAGTCAGGAAAATAACGTCCCAGAGCTGGCCTTCGAGACATCTGTCTGCCACCTTGCGACGCAGGGAATGAAGCACGGTGCGGACTACCAGCTAATGGTTGCGCCAGTAGCAAATTTGGGTGTCAAAGAGTTCGTCTTTTAAGTAGTGCCCATAAGCGAACCGAGGGCGCCGCGAGGCGCCGAAGGACCCTACGGGGCCTTCGGCCATACAAGAGCGCAACGTTGTTGGGCTCTTGTATACAAAGAAAATAAAAATTTATTTTCTTTGGCCTCGCGGCCCGCTCGGTTGAAAAAATAAAACTATCCTTAAGGGTGCTCTCGTCTTTTAGAGGTACTGATATGGTAAAGATAAAGTTGATTTGCATCGGCTCGCTCAAGGAGAATTTCTTGCAGGAGGCGTTTAACGAATATAAAAAACGTCTGAGCTCCTTTTGTAAGTTTGAATTGATTGAGCTCGACGAATATAAGCTGAAAAACAACCCATCGAATGCAGAAATCCAGATGGGTTTAGGCGTCGAGGCGGAGAGAATATTGTCTAAAATCTCCGCCAATTCTTATGTAGTTTCCTTGTGCATAGAGGGCGAGCAGCTGTCATCGGAGGCTTTCGCACAAAAGATTAAAGAAGTCTCTACATACAAGGCAAGTGAGGTTGCCTTCATAATCGGGAGCTCGTTTGGTTTGGCCGAGTCTGTGAAAAAACGCTCGGACTTTTTGTTGTCCATGTCAAAAATGACTTTCCCGCACCAGTTGGCTAGAGTTTTGCTGTGCGAGCAAATTTATCGCGCATTTCAGATAGCCTCCGGCGGCAAGTATCATAAGTAACCGCGGAGTACACTAGCTTTCCTAGCCCGCCGCGAGGCCAAATAAAATAAATACTTATTTTATTTGTGGCCCATAGCTCAACAAAGTTGAGCTATGGGCTGGCC
>JAZQMR010000027.1:0-1913 GCA_045543505.1 Acutalibacteraceae bacterium
AAAAGTCCATCTTGGAGTTTGGAAACAACGACCCTATTGCGATTGATGAAAATGGTGTCATTATCGAAGGACATGGGCGCTACGAGGCGTTAAAACAGCTTGGTTTTGATGAAATCGAAATTATTAGGCTATCGCATTTGACTGAGCAGCAGAAAAAAGCCTACATTTTGGCCCACAACAAACTGACGATGAATACTGGTTTTGACTTCGACGTGCTGAATTTGGAGCTCGATAATATCATTGATTTTGATATGACGGATTTTGGCTTTGAATTTGCGGATGAGACGAAAAATCTTTGTGATAGCTTCATAGACGACTTGTTAGAAAAAGAGCTTGGGCAAAGGGAAATCGAGCAAGACAGTTTCAAAATGACGCTCATCTTCCCTCTTGAGTACAAAACTGCTGCAGAAAATTACCTCGCTTCGAACGGGAAACAAAAGCTGATTGAGCTGTGCTTGGCCGAAATGGGGGTAGGCTGATGCCGGAATGCGGAACACAGTGCTATTTATGCGATTTGCCGGTACGCTTTGACAACTACAGTGGCTGCTCTCATGCGTGCAGTTACTGCTTTGCTCGGCACAGAATTGACATTTCTCAAATTTCTAAAAAGGAAACCTCAAAGGCGCTAATGAATTTTATTAGTGGTGCGAGGACGAAAGAAACCAATTGGTGTGACTGGGATATTCCGCTTCACTGGGGTGGGCTTTCTGACCCGTTTCAACCGTGCGAGAAAAAGTATCGCAGTTCGTATAAGTGCTTAAAAATTTTTGCTGAAGAAAACTACCCGTTTGTGGTATCCACTAAGGGCAAAATCATCGCCGACAAAGAATATCTGGACCTCATAAACGACTGCAACTGCGTCGTTCAAATCAGCATGGTCTGTGACAAATACGATGTACTTGAAAAAGGCTGTCCTAGCTTTGTGGAGCGGTTAAAAATTTTAGAAAGCGTGTCAAAGGTCGCAAGAAGAACCATCGTCAGAGTGCAACCGTATATGCGAGAGGTCTTTTTAGACGTTTATAAAAATTTGCAGCTGTTTAAAAATGCTGGCGCTTATGGAGTTATCATCGAGGGAATGAAATTCAAGCGGAAAAAAGATAGTTTAGTCAAGATTGGTGGCGATTTTGTTTACCAGTATGAAGATATAAAAAAAGATTTTCTGGAGCTGAAACAAAAATGTCACTCTATGGGCCTAAAGATTTACGCTGGCGAAAATAGAATTCGCAGCCTGGGCGACAGCTTGACCTGTTGCGGAATTGACGGTCTTTCGGGTTTTCAGCCGAACACATTCAATTTGAATCACATTTTAAACGGTGACAATGTTCTTCCGTCGCCAAGGCAAAAGCTAGATGGTACCGCTGGCTGCTTTCAGAGCCTCTTTCAAGACAGTTTGCGAGCCAGAATGTGTGCAAAAAACAGCTTTGCGGACTGGATGATTTATTATTACAAAACCCGGAAGAAACAAATGGACGCAGTTTTCGGGAAATCAAAAATCTAGAACTTTGGAGGTAAAAATGGCACAAATAAATTTAAATGAGCAAGCAAGACAGATACTGAAAATCGCCGAGGAATACGGCGTTGAGCAAAATTTTTTCTTCATAACAACATTTAAAAGGTATCAAGTTCAAATTGGGATTTTAACTGACCTCGAGCGAACGATTAACGAAGAAGGTACGTTGGTTACGAAAGAATACGTCAAGGGTCGTAAGAATGTATACTCCCATCCGGCAATCTCGGATTACAACCGAACCACAGACAGCGCAAATAAGACAGTCGTAACACTGATGAAAATAATCACGACGCTTCGAGACCGGCAAGATGGCGGCGAGCCAGACCCATTGCTTGAACTTTTATCTGGAAAAGTAAAATGATTACAAAACACCAGAGCTACTGCTACGCGGACAAAGTTGTAA
>JAZQMR010000028.1:0-7901 GCA_045543505.1 Acutalibacteraceae bacterium
ATGAGGCTTTGTTTTTTTAGTTAATTATGTGACAACTAGCATTTCTTATAACTACTTGGGAGTGCTCTAAGCGAGCATCTGGCAGCCGCGAGGCGCCGAAGAGGCCCCTGCGGGGCCTTCGGCCAGCCCAGTACGGCTAAACTATAATTAGGGCACTCGCACTACTTTTAATATTTAGGTACCCACAGAGCTAAATTGTTTTTTACAAGCAATCTGTTCTTTTTTTGTGCGTCCAAAGTATTTTTATATCCATCTTTTTGCGACCGGCTCAATTTCGGAACCTGCACTTGTGCTATCATCTTGTAATAAACTTCAACTCGTTGTATTGTCTCTCCAAAGACTTTCTCTTTATGATGTACAATAATTTTATCGATGAACGCGTGCAGGATATCTGGCGTTAGTTACTCTATGCTTGAATATTTTCTCACGATTTTCAAGAATCCTTCGGTCACAAACAGCTTGCTTGTTATTGTACACGAAAGCTCTAGCAAAAATTTGTTGTTTGCACAAACCGGAGCAAATGTCGAAAAAATATTTTACTGAACATGTAACCGAGATATTGGATAACTAGATTTATTTTTTGTTTGGCTACAAGTATTGTACATTAAGAACTTACCAGTCTACAAGAAATAATTTGGTGTATTTCTCCATAACAGTTGAAAGAAGTTATTGCGTTGAATTATGAAAAGCCCGAACTCTACCCCCATGAAAATGTTGCCACACTTCAAGGCTTACCTTTTAGATGAACAAAACTTGAGAAAATTGGCGTTGCTAAAAACGATACACAGTGTAAAATTAGTGTATGGATAAAGACCTTAAATGCCCGAAATACGGGAGCAAAAAACGAGTAAAAAGCGGTTTTCACTACACGGTAGGATAGTGCGAATACCCAGAGCATATCAGAAAAAAAGCAACACAGCTGTATTTGGAAAGAAATGGCTTTAGGGTGATCGAAAGAATTCTTAAAGTTAGCCATGTTTCTGTCATAAACTAGGTAAAAAAGGCCGGCGTAAAATTAGAGAAAGCTCCCCAAAAAGACGAAAAAGTCAATATTTTGGAGCTCGATGAGTTGTGCATAAATAAAAAACATCTGGCTCTGGACCGCAGTAGATCGCGACACAAAGCGGCTTGTTGGCTTTCAAAGTGTAACACGAGAAGCAAAACTCCCCAAAAAATTCACAGATAAAATTAGCCATATCGATGCAAAATTTTACGCTTCAGACCATTTGCATGCATACGATCTTATCTAACCCTCAAAGCGTCTCGTAGTAAAGGTGTACACGGACACCGTCGAGCGAACGAATCGGCTGTTGCGTCATTATCTTGTACGATTTGCCCGAAAAACCTACTGCTATTCAAAAAGCCTGCAGATGATCAAATACTCTCTTTTGCTGTTTATGCATAGGGCTCCCATTGAACATATGAAAAATTTATCAATGCCACCTTTCCGAGCACATCAATAGCTAGTCAACTAGCATTCATTATACCGCCGCTTTAGCCCCTAAGGCAAATTTTGCGCTGGTCAGCTGAAATAAGGTCCTTCACGACCTCGCTCGCGATGATTAACCCGGCGACTGACGCCACAAAAGAAACGCTTCCCGGCGTACGTTTTTCACTTGGGTCAAGAGAATCATTTATCGGTTTAAGCGAAGGTTCTTTTGAGTAAACTACTTTTAAGGCGTCCACGCCAATTTTTCTTAGCTCACGACGCATAACTCGGCATAACGGGCACACGCTCGTACTAAAAATATCCGCAACCTCGAACATCGTCGGCTCCAACTTATTCCCGGTGCCCATGCAGCTTATGATGGGGATCTCTTTTTGCTTGCAAGCCTCGATGAGCGCAAGCTTAGAGGCAACCGTGTCAATCGCATCAATCACGTAGTCGCAGCCGTCAATAATGTCTGGCGAGCTATCTGTTGTATAAAAAATCTTATGCGTCGTTACATTGGCGTTCGGATTAATGTCTAAGATTCGCGACTTTGCGACGTCGACCTTAGCCTGCCCAAGTGTGCTGTGTAATGCAATAATCTGCCGGTTTAGGTTGGTTAAGTCAACGGTGTCGTTATCGATCAAAACAAAGCCTCCAACGCCGCACCTAGTCAGCGCTTCCACCGCATACGAGCCTACACCGCCCAGGCCGAAAACAGCCACTGTGCTTTTCTTGAGTTTGCTTAAATTTTCTTCACCTAAAATCATAGCCGAGCGAGAAAATTGATCCATAGTTTGCCTCCATTATGCATTTACATGAACATTTTAGCACAGAAAAGCCACCTCAAGCGAGGGGGCTTTTACATATTGCTTTGAGTGCTAATTAATGTAAGCGCGCTGCTGATCATGAGCTATACTTTTTACGGTATCTACAAAAGCTGCCCCGGCATTTACAATCTTTCTCGGAACATACGTAACATTATCAACAGCCTCGGCAACAGCTTTTGCCTTTTTCTCAAGCTCTTTTTTGGCCTTTCCTGGCAAAGCCTCAACTTTTTTGATAAAGCCAACGACCTTATCGAGAACAACGCCAGTTCCAATTAAGGACGAAACATACAGCCATATATTTCCTGCGGTTTTTGGTTGGTTAAAGATAAATGTTAACACTCCTAATTTATAAGCCGCATATAAAACTCCTGCAGCTACAGCTAACTCAAAAGCTCCTTTTGCGATATCTCCTATTGACCAACTCTCCTGTTGTTCATCGTTGTTCATTGCTGCACATTCATTCACACCAATCGAAGTCACAAACGTACAAACGGCTAAGCCAAAAGCTACTAATTTATTCTTAAACGAGCGAACCTTTTTCATTTCACATTCTCCTTTTCAATTTTTCTTTCCTTTAGCTTCTTCGCGACTTTTGTGCGGTTGTGTTTATGAGTTAAGTCTATGTTTGTATTATACAACTTCGCAGAGGGCCTATAATTCTAAAAAAGAAAAAATGACGGTTTCTATCTTTTGGACAAAAAGCACATCTTTTAACGCCGCGTAAAAACAATTCGCACAAACATTTTTGCGATCAACACTCAAACCTTTTATGACCACATATAAGGGGGTGTCTTCGGTCCACAAATACCACTTATGCTAAAAATTTTTACAAAGTGTAGCTTCCTAGCGCAGAATTCACCAAAATATGAAATAGCTGTGAAAAACACTTGAAGAATCTTCACTTTTTTGCTATAATAATCGTGCTTTGCGGATTCGGTACTCGCGTTTTAATATTTGAAAAGGGGGCTCGCTTTCTTTCAATAATGCTCAAAATGGCGATACCATGCTATTTGTCAGGCACCGCAATTTTTTATTTTTTCATAAAATTAAAGCTTTTAGTGAGGAGAATGTAAAAAAATGACAACACAAGCACAAGCTCCTAAAAAGGAGTTTAACAAGTTCCAAGAGTTGATTTGGCCCATTCATAATTATGAGCTGAAAAAATTCTTGCCCATGAGTTTCTTGATGTTCTTTATACTATTTGTATACACGCTCGTTCGTGACCTCAAGGACATCTTCGTTCAGTACCACACGCATATGTGGGCAGGCGCCGGTAAGGCTGATACGGCTCAGCTGATTAGTGCGCTTAAGGTTTGGTATGTTATGCCTGCCGCTTTCCTAGCCGTTGCTGGTTTCACTTTCTTGATGAACAAGTTCGACACCAAGAAGACTTTCTACATTATCATTTCTTTCTTTATGGTCTTCTACGCTATCTATGGTTTCTTCCTTTATCCGAACCTCGATAGCTTGATTATGTCAACCGAGCAAGTTACTGCTATGACTGAGGCTGCTCCAGCTTTCTTCAGAACTTTCCTTACTTGCCTTGGTAACTGGCCTGTAACCCTCTTCTACACAATCTCCGAAATTTGGGGTACGATGGCTATTTCCTCTTTGTTCTGGCAATTCGCTAACGCGGCTACTATGAAGAGCGAAGTTAAAAGATTCTTTGGTCTTTACTCTCTAGTTGGAAATATCGGCGTTATTATCGCTGGTGTTACGGTCAAGACTGCTCTTAAGAATGCTTCTGTTGAGAACGTTCGTATGCTTATGTTGGCAGTTATCGCAGTAGGTCTCACCATTATGTCCATTTACTGGTACATAAATAGTAAGATTCTGACTGACCCAAGATTCTTCGATGCATCTCAAGTTAAACCTAAGAAGAAGAAAGAAAAAGTTAGCTCGCTCGAGGGTATTAAGATTCTCTTTACAAATTCATACTTGCTCCTCGTTGGCGTTCTAGTTATGGGCTATGGCGTTGCTATCAACTTTGCTGAGGTTATCATGAAGGCTCTTATGAAAGAAGCTTTCGACGGCCCAGCTTACGCATCAATGCAAGGTAACATCTCCATCTTTACGGGTATCTTCACACTCTTTGTCACGATCTTTGGCGCATATATCTTGAGAAAGTGCAAATGGAGAACTTCTGCAGCGATTACTCCTTTAATCTTCTTAATTCTTGGTGGTATCTTCTTCGCACTCACACTCTACAGACAACACGTTGCATCTGAAATCTTTGGTATGTCAGCTCTCTTGTTGGCAACCTGGGTTGGAGTTATCCAAGATGCTCTATGTAAGAGCGTTAAGTACTCCTTGTTCGACACGACTAAGAGTATGGCATATCTTCCGCTCGACGAGGATACTAAGACTAAAGGTCAAGCAGCTGTTGAGGTTATCGGTGGACGTGCCGGTAAAGCTGGTGCATCGCTCATTCAACAAGTTATGTACGGTATTGTTCCGGCCATCATGTCTCACCTTGGCGCGATTGTCGCGATCTTCATGGCTACGGTTGTCGCTTGGGTATACGCAGTATTTGGCTTGAGCAAAAAGTACGAAGCTGCTGTCGCCGAGACAGAAACCGAAAAAGCTTAAGCTTAAGTAAAACTTAACATTGACGCCGCACTATATCGCGCGGCGTCTTTTTTGTGTATAAAAACAATCTCTTCTTAGCTATAATTCCTTCCAGATCGGCTAAGTGCATAATTCTGGTTGACAAATTTATTGTTTTGTGATGTGGTGTGAATTATGATCGATCAGGAGAAATTTATAAGGATGGATCTTTTTGGGTTTTGCCTTAACTACAATAGCGGTATTAAGCTTGTTGTTCGGCGGATGTGTTGCACAACAGCCAGGGCCTATGGAAAATAATGCGCGGCAAACTATTGCGAACTTTCAGAGAGAAATCAATCGCAGCCGCAGGTTGCAACAATTAGCTCAAGATTTTACTGCGTCTGCACGCAATATAGACAGAATGCTTCGTGCTGGCGGTAACGAGTGTATTACCCGAAATCCAGTTATGCTTTTACATCATACAGAACTTTTTAGCAATCTAACAAATGGTGTTGTAGCAATTAGAAACAATGATTTACGCCTTGCACAAGGGCTTTTACCGCCACAGGCTTTTGGTTCGTAAATAAGGTTTTGATTTTACTGCCAAAGGTAATAAAATATGTAGACGCCGCACTATATCGCGCGGCGTCTTTTTGACGTTACACATCCAACCAAAAGCTAATTTCATTTTTTTGAAAATAGACTTTTTTATTATAAAATCTTGTAATAAATTGCGCTGTCGCAAGTGCAACGCCCACCGCAATCAAGACATTTAAAGTCAGGTCGGTTGTACATCCTCATGTGAACGGTCTTGTAGTGGGTAAAACCTAGGCGCTCCATAATGTGCTTAGCGGGTATGCTGCCATCCTTTTTGACCCATAGCGCGGACCATGCCGAGTGAAACCCTAATTTCTTGGCAGTCTCAAGGCCTTGCCTAGTCAGCTCGGTTGCAAAACCGTGTTTTTCAGCTGCTTTTTGCAGCACCAATGTTTTCACAACGTAAATTCTGTCATGAGAAACTACAATTTTTTCGATTTCCTCTGCTGTTAGCTTCATTTCAACGGCCAAAGACGAAATATCTGAGCTATGAGAAAACAAAAAGCCTAGCAGTTTTTTATCATTTTCAGAGACAACCAGCTTGCAGGCGTTGTTTTTGTCTTGAATGAATGCCTGGAGCTTTTCCGCGGTGATGTACCTTAGTCCAAGACGTTCTTTCGATAAGGTGACTATTTCATCCAAGTATTCCTCAGAGAAATCTACATATTTAACCTTCAGTTTGTTTTCAGCCACCAAGTCAGCGCCTCCTTTTGAAAATAGTATGAATGCCCCCAGTATAGCTCGAGATTTAGACACTTGTCAGTAGCCTAAAGCTAGCCGCGAAGCAAAAGAAACTAATTACTTATTTTTTAATACCCCATATCTCAACAATGTTGAGGCATGGGGTAGCCGAAGGCCCCCTTGGGGCACTTCGACGCCTCGCGGCGTCCATATCGCTTGTTTTGCTCTTCATAAATCCAACATCATATCGTTTTTTTAGATAATCCTTTAATGTAGTCCTCATTTGCTCGCTTGTCCGCATCGTTGTGATAAGTTTGGCCTCCTGCCACGTTGAGAAGTGTATTTTCACTCAACTCGTTTAGCTCCAATTTCTTTGGCCTTTGACTTTGCACTTTATTTTGCCTCTCTTTTTTGTCAAATAACCCCATTTCAAACATCTCCTCTGATTTATTATTTATTGAAATTATATCGTAGTTTTGTTTTGATAATAAAGGCTTTACTAAAATTCTACAATATGCCTTGTGTTAAAACGAACATTTATGCAAACATCTGATAAATATTAAAAACATCCAAAACACAATTGCCTTGGATGTTGAAAAACTTAAAATGTATCCTACGAAAAATCCCCCATCGACTAAGTCTGGGGGAAATTTTAATTTAACTTAAATTTTAAAGCTCATTCTTGTTCGAAGAGTTCTCTTTAGGTGCAGTTGGGCGGATTATTTTTCTGTAAATTTGGAATCAGCATACTCAAAAAATATCGCAACTATGCTTTGCTAGTCAAAAAATTTCGCGAATAAACTCATCAACCTGAATAGGACACTCTTTTTGTTAGAATCACTCTCCTTGTTAGCAGCACACTTAGCTAATCTATCAAAAAATCGTTGGCAATCAAGTGAGTTTTTGTTCTCTTTGCAGAAAGGGGTTGCGCTATAGTCAAAAGCAGGTGCAGCCCCATTAACCCAGTAACAGCTGCCTGTATCGCGACTAACCGCAGTCACGTAATCTAGTGCTTGACCTAAATGTTGTCCGGCAAGTACCGTTTGATAGTACCTATGTGGAGTAAAGCAGTAGCATGGTTTTGAATTTTTACACACCCCATGCTCTTCAGGCATATAATTCATCTTTACATCAAGAAAGTGAGACATATTCCAGCCACTGTCTTTTGCCCGATTTTTCAATTCATCTTTAAAAACGTCGAACGCATGTACGGAATCATAGTGCGCATTGTTCACTTCAACTTTTTCTGCAAGAATAGGCGCAAACGACGCGATTTCAGTATCGACACGCTCAACAGCTGCTGCTTTAGTTATAGCAGCAGTAGACGGATTTGCGCATTTCTCGTACGTGTAATAGTCTCCTGGGTAATCCGCATCACGAGATCCGCAAAGCGCGACAGCTGCATCAAGACCAGCTAATATAGCCGTTTGGTCACAGATTCTCTTGCAGTCAATAGTTGTATCACCAACGTCTAAGTGCCTTAACCACCCCGTACGGTCCACCTTCAGCCGATTGCGCCAGAATTCTGTTGCTTCACTCAGTTTGTCTTGTTCCGTTTCAGGGGCAGCAGGGCTGCTCTTCTCCTCTGTAACGTGTGCCGATTCATCGTTGTGCTCTGCCACGTCAACCTCAGTCATAGCTTCTGGGGTTGGCTCATCAACGTTGCTTTGCGTTGGTTCATTGCTTGTACCAGCAGACTCGGATACATAAGTTATTTGCGCAGGTTGAGCTTGTTGATTCTTTGCTTTTAGGTTGTTAAGGCGGTCTATGCCCGCCCCTGAAAGCAACATCACAACTGCCATTGCCGTCATAAAAAT
>JAZQMR010000029.1:0-7865 GCA_045543505.1 Acutalibacteraceae bacterium
TCACAACGAAAATATTATTTTCGTTGGCCTCGCGGCCGGCACGGCTAAGCTAAAAAGGCACTCCAAGCGTATTTTGCGCGAGCGCCAAGGGGAGAAATTTTGAGGACACGGGACTTTTTTTACGACTTGCCGCCAGAGCTCATCGCGCAGGACCCACTCGAGCGGCGCGACCACTCGCGGCTGATGCTGCTGGGCCGGCAGAGCGGCGAGGTTTCACATAAGCATTTTTATGACATCGTCGAGGAACTTATGCCGGGCGATTGCCTGATTCTGAACGACTCGAGGGTACTGCCGGCGCGGCTTTATGGCACAAAGGAATCGACTGGAGCGACCGTTGAATTTTTGCTGCTGACGCAAAAGGGCGAGAACCTTTGGGAGACGCTAGCTGGCCCTGGCAAAAAGGCAAAACCCGGCTCAAAATTCAGCTTTGGCGAGGGGCTCATGCAAGGCGAGGTCGTCGAGGTGACGGCCGATGGCAACAGGCTTGTTAAGTTCTCGTGCGAGGGGAATTTCTACGCAACGTTGGACAAAATCGGGCAAATGCCGCTGCCGCACTACATCACGCACGAGCTGCGCGACCGGGAGCGCTACCAGACGGTGTACTCGCGCGAGCTGGGCTCGGCGGCGGCGCCAACGGCCGGCCTGCATTTCACGCGCGAGCTGCTGGAGAAAATCAAGGTAAATGGCGTCAAGATTGGCTTTGTGACGCTGCACGTTGGCCTTGGCACCTTCCGACCGGTCAAGGTGGAGAACGTCATCGACCACAAGATGCACAGCGAGCACTTCGAGGTACCCAAGGCGACGGCGGAGTTGATACTCGAGACGAAAAAGGCTGGCGGCCGAGTGATTTCAGTTGGCACGACGAGTTGCCGGACGCTGGAGTCAATGTACAAACTTGAAGGAAAGATCGCGCCTTGCGACGGCTGGACGGACATTTTCATCTATCCAGGCTACAAATTTAACGTAGTCGATGCGCTACTCACGAACTTTCACCTGCCAGAGAGCACGCTAATCATGCTTGTTTCGGCCTTCGCCGGCCGAGAGAACACTCTCAACGCCTACAAGGAAGCCGTCGCGCAGGAGTATAGATTTTTCAGCTTCGGTGACGCGATGTTTATTCGATGAAGTTTACGGAGTGCCATGGTCTAGCTTTTTGCTTTGTGTTAGCACTACGCCAAGCCGCGAGGCCAACGAAAATAATATTTTCGTTGTATCCAAGAGCCCAACGAAGTTGCGCTCTTGGATGGCCGAAGGCCCGTAGGGCCTTCGGTGCCTCGCGGCGCCGAGACTAGATGCTTGCTGGGCACTCCTTGAAAAGGGGAAATTTTTATGTTTAAACTGCTAAAAAAAGAGGGCCGCGCGCGCAGAGGCGAGCTAATCACGCCGCACGGAGTCGTGCAAACGCCGGCCTTCATGAACGTGGCGACGTGTGGAGTCATCAAAGGGGGGCTCTCGGCGCTCGACCTCGCGGCGCTCAAGTGCCAGGTTCAGCTTTGCAACACATATCATCTGCACCTGAGGCCCGGCGATGAGGTCGTAAGGAAGCTAGGCGGGCTGCATGAGTTTACGCGCTGGAGAGGGCCCATCTTGACGGACAGCGGCGGCTTTCAGGTGTTTTCGCTCGCGAAGCTGCGCACCATAAAGGAGGAGGGCGTGTATTTCTCCTCGCACATCGACGGCCGAAAAATTTTCATGGGCCCCGAGGAAAGCATGCGCATTCAGTCGAATTTGGGTTCAACGATTGCGATGGCGTTCGACGAATGCGTGGAGAATCCGGCAGAGTACAGCTATGCAAAAAATTCCTGCGAGCGCACTGTGCGATGGCTTAAGCGCTGCAAGGATGAGATGCAGCGGCTAAACGCGCAGGAAGGCACCCTCAACAAGAGGCAAATGCTTTTTGGCATAAACCAGGGCAGCACCTATGCGGATTTGCGCGTGGAGCACATGAAGAAGATCCGGGAGCTCGACCTCGATGGCTATGCGATTGGTGGCCTTGCCGTCGGCGAAACTGCGCAAGAAATGTACGAGACGATCGAGGCCGTCGAGCCACACATGCCGGTTGACAAAGTGCGCTATTTAATGGGTGTCGGCACTCCGGCGAATATTCTGGAAGCGGTTGCTCGTGGAGTAGATCTCTTCGACTGCGTCATGCCCGCAAGGAACGCCCGTCACGGCAAGCTGTTCACGTGGTCGGGTACGGTTAATATTCTAAACGCGAAATATGAGCTGGACGATTCTCCGCTAGACACCGAGTGCGATTGTCCAACGTGTAAAAATTTCTCAAAAGCCTACCTACGGCACCTCTTCAAAAGTGGCGAGATGCTCGGTATGCGCCTGGCGGTTATGCACAACCTTTACTTTTACAACACCCTAATGGAGAGAATCAGAGAGGCGCTCGAAAACGGTGAGTTTGAGGAATTCTATAGAAAGAATGTCTCTATAATTGATAGTAAAAAATAGCACTGGGGTATTTTTATGGAAAATTGTTAGTTGCCGCTTCCAGCGTGATATTTTTCAATCCCTTCCATTGAGTTGGTTGATTTTTCAAAATGCGAAAACTGGTGTAGTTTTATCTACACCAGCGCTTTTTTCAGCTCTTCCACTTTATCAAGCTTTTCCCAGGAGACACTCAAATCTTCTCTCCCCATGTGCCCGTAGGCTGCTAGCTTTCGATAGATTGGTTTTCTTAACCCTAAGTTTTCGATAATGGCAGCTGGGCGCAAGTCAAAAACTTTTTCAACTGCGGCAGAAATTTTTTCGTTTGAAAGCTTTGACGTACCGAACGTATCGACCATAATTGAAACGGGCCGAGCCACGCCTATCGCGTAAGCAATCTGTACCTCGCACTTGTCCGCAAGACCGGCGCCAACGATGTTTTTTGCTATGTGCCGCGCCGCATAAGCCGCTGAACGATCAACCTTCGTGGGGTCCTTGCCAGAGAACGCTCCACCTCCATGCCGCGAGTAGCCGCCATATGTATCCACAATGATTTTTCGGCCGGTCAAGCCAGTGTCGCCCACGGGGCCGCCGATGACGAACCTGCCGGTCGGGTTAATGAAAAACTTCGTGTTCTCGTCAATCAGATTTTTCGGGATAATCGGGGAAATGACCTCTTTTTTGATGTCTGTACGAATCTGCTCAAGCTCAACAACCTCGCTGTGTTGCGTCGAAATCACAATTGTGTCAACGCGAAGGGGTTTGTCGCCGTCGTACTCAATCGTCACTTGTGTTTTGCCGTCTGGACGAAGATACGAAAGTGTGCCGTTCTTGCGGACTTGCGTCAATCTTTTGGCCAACTTATGCGCGAGTGAAATCGGTAACGGCATCAGCTCTGGAGTCTCGTTGCAGGCGTAGCCAAACATAAGACCTTGGTCGCCGGCACCTATCTTGTCGTTTTTGTCGTCAAGCTTATTCTCTTCCTTGACCTCAAATGCCTCATTGACGCCCATAGCGATGTCTGGCGACTGCGCGTCGATCGACGTCAGTACCGCGCAAGTCTTCCCGTTGAAGCCGGCAGAGGCGTTGTCGTAGCCAATTTCGGTCACGACGTCCCGCGCGATGGCGGCGATGTCCACGTAGCACGACGTCGAAATTTCGCCCATAACGTGAATCATTCCCGTCGTGGCCGTTACCTCGCACGCAACATGAGCGTTCGGGTCTTTCTCCAGAATGGCATCCAAAACTGCATCAGAAATTTGGTCACAAATTTTGTCTGGGTGCCCTTCCGTCACCGACTCGGATGTGAAAAAGTGTTTGGCCATAAGTTTTGTCCTCCAACGTTTACAAATATTTAAAATTTGATGATTAGCTTGCTTAAAACTTGTGTCGCTTTTAAGAGAGCATGGAGTTGCCTTTATTTTATAACTTTCTTGGGGTTAGCCGCACCGGCCGCGAGGCCAAAGAAAAAAATATTTTCTTTGTGGCCCAGAGTTCAACTCCGTTGAACTCTGGGCTGGCCGAAGGCCTTGCAGGCCTTCGGCGCCTCGCGGCGCGCCTAGATCTTACCCATGGCACTCCTGAAAATTAACCCAAGTGGATTCGTGCGTCTTCACAGGTGTAGCAATTCGCTCGGCAATAAAACTTTTGACAAGCTTTTTGGCAATGCCGCTAGTGTCACTTGTGTAAAAATCCATGCAACCCAATCTATCGACGTTTATTTGTTGTGTTTTTCAAAACATACTGGCAATATGCTTTAAAGTAGTGGTTATATTTTTCTACATATCTACTTTTATAACAAAAATGTCCGGCAAAAACCGGACAAAGAAAACTCATCTTTCGGTTTCTACCGCAGGACTTAGCACCTTACAAACGTAGGTTGCCGGACTTCGTTGGGCCTGTTCCCTCCATCGCTCTCGATAAGCAACTATTCAATTTTAAGTGGCTAACTAAAGCTATTGTAACACAGAAACAAATGGCTGTAAAGTAAAGATCTAAGATAGTATTGGATATAAATTATTGAGGATAGCTAGGCTGGTTTGCGAAAGCGCCGCATTTAGATTGTTATATTTGCACATGTGTCACTTTTGCTTATATTTGCGTTGCAAGCACAAATAAATTGTTGGCAAATAAATATTTTTTGTAAGAGATGTTGACGTTTATCTAAAGCATGCTTTATAATGGTTGTGAAATAATATCAAAGGAGGGACTGTTATGTCTAAAAAACAAGCAATTTCATTCTTTAAGGAGGTTGCGAAAAACAAACAACTAGCAGAAAAGGTTAATGAGGTGGTTGGTGGACAAGCCACTAACCAGGCAAAAGCAGCGAAGCTACTTTCGTTGGCAAAGAAAAATCACTTTGATTTTACCAAGAAAGAGGCTGCGCTTGCAAAAGACGAGCTAAAAACTGCTCTTCAGATTGAAGATTTGAGCGAAGTGAGTGGCGGACAAAGCAAGGTCATGTCTGCGGTGATGGCAGCTGCATTACTTACTGGTGGTCTTGGGGTTACTGGTGCTACAACAAATGTTGAATCCAGTGCGATGTTTGCCCGTTGGTTTGGCGGTGGCAAAGATAGCGGTAAGCCTGCGCCAACGGACAAAAAAGGTGATAGCAAGGATGATAGGCGGTCAAGGAGCCAAAGCAAAACTAAGACAGAAGCGGAGCTTGCTAATATGAGCACAGAAGACCTAGTACAAACTGTTCTTAGGTTGCAGACGCAGTTAACTCAAAGTCAGATGCAGGGGCGCGAGCGCGTGCCTTCTCAGCTTAGATCTCAGAGCACGATAAGCAATGAAACTGAAATTAACGTTCAGGACGAGATGCAGAAGATGGAAATTCAGCGCCTAAAGAGTGAGCTAGCAATGACTCAAAAAGCTATGGATCGTCTGGGTGAAACTGCTGGTGATAACCTAGAAGCTATGGCTAAAATTCAGAGGGAAAACGAAGAGTTAAAGAAATCTAACGCTAAGTTACTAGAGGAAAGCAAACAACGCGGTGGGGGTTGGTTTGGCTTCGGTGGTAGGACCACCAATTCTGCTGATACTGAGCGGATCCAGCAGTTGGAGGAAGAGAACCGTGCTTTAAAAGAACAGCTTGAGGAACAAGAACGTAATTTTCTGGAAGAAATCGATCGGCTTGCGGATACGATTGTTGAGGACGCTGAAATAATTCGGAAACAAAAAATACTATTACAACAGGCTAGCGAGATGGAAAAGCGTCTACAAGACAAAGAGGAGAACTCCCAAAATATACACGCAAAAGACGCCGAAGCAGTTATACAGCTGAGAGACGAAAGGGAGGCGCTGAGGGAGCGGGAAAATACGCACATCGAACAACTATTTCAACGTATGTTCCCGCGGTTGCGTCAGATGTTGGCTCTACATATGCCGACTTGCGCTTCTGTGGCTATTCCCACCCGTAGCGGTACCCGTACTGTTGAATTTACTGTTTATGACGACGACCTTTCTGAAGGTGAGGTTCAACTTCCGCGTATCGGGTGGTTAGAAAGTATGGATCGCTTTGACGTTCGTGGAATTTTAACTGTTCGTGAAGATGGAGTTTATCACGGTGATGAGCTTCTGGCGAAATTCAATGAAGATGGTGTAGCCGAGCTTCCTGAGGTGCCTTTTTTACCTGACTATCGGGAGGGCAGCTACTCAACACGTTTCCAGCTGCCTATCCAAGTTGTTCGTTCGGATCAGAGACGTCCTCGCAATACTTCTCCACATTTAATTTTTTCTGACGGAGATTTAAAGAGTGCCTGTTTTGGAGTGTTACCAGGACGTGAGGCTGCTTCTTCTAACAAGTCTGAGTACAAATGGCATGCCCTGAAGTCTTACATGATATCTAATGCAGATAATGTTAACAACGATGACGAGGATGAAATCCAAAATACAGAGATGTTCACGCAGAATAATTCACAAAATGATGACGATAGTGTGTCAACCAATCATAATAACCTTAACAACAATAGTAGTGACGAGATCTCAGATATGGATATGCTCACGCAGGATACCTCACAAACTACGGAAACTCAGCAACAGTCCAGTAACCGTACTCAAAGGACTTATAATTTGCATGGCCAAGAGGTTCCGGTATATCAGTGGGACTATAACGTTGAAGACCTTTATCGTGATGGTGGGGTTACGCTTAGCAATTATGGTACTGAGTCGGTGACTTATTCTCCGTCTGAGGTGGTTTCTGGGAACCTTTTTGCGGGGCCTGGTAACAATTCAGTTGTAGAGTTTCACGCTACTGATTCCCATTTGTATAATGTCAATCCGGATACTGGCGACGTAACGGCTAATTTTGTATTTGACCCACAATACCGTGGATATACAACCAGTTTAAGTTCAGCTGTCGACTTTTTGGCGAATATTTCCGATTCTAACTCTGTTATACAACTAGATGAATCTGCTCCAAATATTTTTAATGGTTTGGGTCTAGTTGGAGCAAACGGAAGTCGAGGCAACTTCATTGTTAATGTTAACTTCTTTTAAAAACATATCCCCATGGCAGAACGTGCTGTGGGGATGTCATTTTATCTAAAATAGCCTCATTTTAGCCTGGTTAATGAAAAAGCGCTTGCGTTTTCTTTTTATATAATTTATAATTGTTAGCGTGGAACTTTTTATCGATTTGGGAGGTTGTAGTTTTTGCACATAAAAGTTGCATCTAATGCGGGATTTTGCTTTGGCGTTAATCGTGCGGTTAAAGCTGTCTATGAGCTGCTGAGTAGTGGCGAAAAGGTCTGCACTTTGGGGCCGATTATCCACAACCCTCAGATTATCGAGGACTTGAGCGCGCGGGGAGTTAAAATCGTCGAGGCTCCTGAGCAGGCCGGCAAGGATACAACTTTGGTGATTCGTTCGCATGGTGTTTCGGATGGCGTGATGCAAACCATCAAAAGGCTTAATCTTAAGTGCGTCGATGCGACTTGTCCGTTCGTTAAGAAGATACATAACATTGTCTCGAAGGCTGATGCAAACTCTGAAGTTGTGCTTGTGGCGGGAGATAAAACTCATCCGGAAGTCCAAGGTATAATCGGTCATTGTGGCGCTGAGGCTCGCTCGTTTAATAATTCCGACGAGTTATTGGACATAATAAAAAATAACCCGAGTTTTAGCGATTTGAAGGTTTTGGTTGTCGCGCAAACGACATTTAGCGTCACCCGATGGCAACAATGTTTGGAGATTTTAAAAAGTGCCTACGAGAACATAACGATCTTCGACACGATATGCAACACGACGGTAAGTCGGCAAAATGAGGCAGAGGCTCTATCGAAGCAAGTCGATGCGATGATTATCATCGGTGGCAAAAATAGCTCGAATACGGCCAAACTTTTCTCCATTTGTAAGGAAAATTGCGATTCGTATTTGATAGAAAAATTCGAGGATTTGCCAATCGAGAAAATAAAAAATTATAAATT
>JAZQMR010000030.1:0-4135 GCA_045543505.1 Acutalibacteraceae bacterium
GGGCCCGCAACTCCTTGGCCCACAGAACGACATGGCTCCGATCCGACTTCCGCTGCCGGAGATCGTGCGCGAGCGCCTGGAGCGCGAGCTGTCGTCCATAACCAAGCATGGTTTCTCGGTGCTCTACATGACGGCGCAAAAACTGGTGGCTAACTCTGAGGAACACGGCTATTTGGTTGGCTCGAGAGGCTCAGTTGGTTCGTCCTTCGTAGCGACAATGTCCGGAATCTCTGAGGTTAATCCGCTTTTTCCGCACTACGTTTGTCCGAGTTGCCAAAATAGCGAGTTCATCACCGACGGCAGCTACGGTTCGGGCTTTGACTTGCCAGACAAAAATTGTCCACGTTGCGGCACACCATATCATCGCGATGGCCATAATATTCCGTTTGAGACTTTCCTTGGCTTCGACGGCGACAAAACCCCTGATATCGACCTGAACTTTTCCGGCGAGTATCAGAGTGAGGCGCAACGATATACTGAGACGCTCTTTGGCAAGGACAACGTCTTCAAGGCCGGCACCATCGCGACCATCGCGGAGAAAACCGGAGTTGGCTTTGTGAAGAAGTACGCTGAGCAAAAAGGCAGGACCCTTCATAAGGCGGAGGAGGCTCGCTTGGCGGCAGGCTGCACGGGCATAAAGCGAACGACGGGTCAGCATCCGGGAGGCATGGTTGTTGTGCCGAAGGGCATGGAGATTTATGACTTTTGCCCGGTGCAGCGGCCGGCCAACGACCAGAAGTCCGACAACATAACGACGCATTTCGACTTCCACTCGATTCACGACACCATCTGCAAGCTCGACGAGCTCGGCCACGATGTGCCTTCGATATATCGCTACTTGGAGGACTACACGGGCATCTCCGTGATGGAGGTCTCGATGAGCGATCCGCAAGTGATGTCGCTGTTCACCTCGACGAAGGCCTTGGGCGTCACGCCAGAGGCAATCGACTCGCAGACGGGAACATTCTCGCTGCCGGAGGTCGGTACGCATTTCGTACGCCAAATGATGATTGAGGCGCAGCCCAAGACCTTCTCGGACTTGCTGCAAATTTCTGGTCTCTCGCACGGAACCGACGTTTGGATTGGAAATGCGCGCGACCTCATAAAGAACAAAACCTGCACCATTTCGGAGGTTATCGGGACGCGCGACAGCATTATGACGTACCTCTTGCAAAAAGGCCTAGAGCCGAAAATGGCCTTTAAAATTATGGAGATTGTGCGTAAGGGCAAGGCAAAAAAATTGCTGACGCCGGAGCACATCGACGAAATGAAAAAGCACGAGGTGCCCGACTGGTACATCGACTCGTGCATGAAAATCAAGTATATGTTCCCGAAGGCGCACGCCACGGCCTATATGATCTCGACGCTGCGGCTGGGCTGGTACAAGGTCTACCGCCCGCTCGAGTACTATGCGGCGTACTTCACCGTCCGGAGCGAGGACCTCGACGGGGTGCTGGTCATGCGCGGCAAGGAGGCCGTGAAGCAGCAGATGAGGGACATAAAAATGAAGGGCAACGAGGCCACCGTGAAGGAGAATGCGGAGTTGGCGACGCTGCAAATCGTGAATGAGATGTTCGAGCGCGGCATCGAGGTCTTGCCCGTCGACTTATACAAGTCGGATGCGTACAAGTTCGTCGTCGAGGACGGGAAAATTCGCTTACCGTTTTCGTCCTTGCCGGGAGTGGGGGAGAGTGTCGCGCAAGGCCTACAGGAGTCCGGCAAAAATGGCAAGTACATCTCCATGGATGAGATTTCAACTCGCACCGGCGCCTCCAAGACGATCGTCGAGATGATGGATGAGCTCGGTCTCCTAAAAGGCATCCCGAAATCCAGCCAGCTAAGTTTCTTTTAACAAGTCGTTAAGCAGCAGCTATATGTTGCTGCTTTTTTATTTTTGCTAATAATTATTTTAGGACATAATGACATGAAAATTTTTATTGTTTCGCCATAAAGCAGCAAAAAATCGAGCCCCTTCGCAAAAAAAAAAAAAAAAACTTTATTTTGTGGAATTTGAACTTTTATTACGCTTTTTATTGTACATTGAAGCGAACTGAACTATAATAAAATTAATCCAAAATGAAAGGAGGATAATGATGAATATTCTAAAATTATTAAATTCAAACGAAGTAGCAATGGTGTCAGCAGGGCAGATTTATTGGGCTTATGATGAAAATGGGGTCGATCAGTATTTCTCCCTGGTTCTAAACATAATAAGAAAGGGTATAGAATAGAGGGTGCACGAAAATATGCCAGGAAACACCAGCTAAATCCTGATGTTCTTCATAAATGCGCTACCGTTGAAGATGCGCAAAGGAATGCAACAGCTGCATACAGGCAGATTGAACGTCGTAGAGGCCAGCTACAGATTACCGATTTCTTTAAAGTTGTCCACAAATAATTTGAAGAGCGCATTAGGCGCTCTTTTTTTGTTGCTTATAAAGGAATTGCACTTAAGAGATTGACTTGCAAGATATTTTGTGCTACAATTAAATAAATCTTAAGGAGTGATTTTATGAAAAATATATTATCAATTTTTATGATTGCAGTGTTGAGCTTGAGTTTATTGTATCAACCGTGCGAGGCAATGAGCACTCCTCAGAGGAGTAGTAACTATCAACAGTATCAGCGCCCAGTTAGTCATAATCAAGGTAAGGTCGGCTGTATAGGGAAGATGTTCAATTTTGTGAAAACCGCGGTTAAAATTGTTTTTGTGCTTTCTGCATGTTTGGCTGGTTTTGTTGGATTTTGCGCAGGTGTAGTTGTCGGTGGTACGGCGAATTGTGAAAATGAGCCGCTGTCGCCTCATTTTCCACCCGAGAAAATGTCTAAAGAATGCAAAAAAAATATAACTAACTTTTTGGCTTCTAGCGGGTGCTCTAGCAATTTTATTAATTTCTTTAATGAGTTTACTAAATCATACTATGAAGTATAAAGAATAAATTTTGCTCCCTGGGTAAACGTCCGGGGAGCTTTTATCAAAAATAAGTTAAAAAACAAAACAACCAGAATGGCATTTGCTTTTTTCAGGTTGTTTTTTAGTTGAAAATTCGAATTGAGTAACATCCAGGGGAAAATGGAATAGGGAGTGCCCCAAGCGAGCATTTTTCGTCAGCTTAGCTGCCCAGCCAAGCCACGAGGCCAAAAAAAATATTATTTTCTTTGTGGCTCAGCACTCAACGTTGTTGGGTGCTGGGCTGGCCGAAGGTCCACAGGGCCTTCGGCGCCTCGCTGCCGCTAGATGCTCGATCAGTGCACTCCCATGGAATAAAAGAGTTAAGATTGCCGGTACCTCTTGTTTAGCGGCATATCATTCCAATACGCCTCGTGTTAAAGCAATTAGCGAAATTAGATACGTTTAAGAAGTTTACTCTACTTTTGTGGAGATATTTCCTTCGCTAGTTTGAATAAGATTGTACAGCGACGACGCGTGCAGTTGTACCCCAGAGCCCAATCTATCAATTAAATTTTAAGTAAATAAAAAGTCCCTAATTACCGGGAGTTTTGCTTTAATGAGCACAATTGCAGGCGCCTTGCTCATGGTCGCAAGAGGGAATATTTCCGACAATCGGCGTAGGGTCAATCCCCCTGCGTGTATAGTAATCGGCGATAGAGCTCTTGATGGCTTGCTCGGCCAAAACTGAGCAGTGCACTTTCACCGGCGGTAGACCATCGAGGGCCTCCATCACGGCTTTGTTGGTGAGTTTCAAGGCCTCATCGAGGGTTTTGCCCTTTATGAGTTCTGTCGACATCGAGCTCGTCGCGATAGCAGCGCCGCAGCCGAACGTCTTAAACTTCACGTCGACGATCACATTGTCCTCGACCTTGATGTACATCTTCATGATGTCGCCGCACTTTGGATTGCCAACTTCCCCGACACCATCAGCATTTTCGAGCTCGCCGACGTTTCTTGGATTCGCAAAATGATCCATCACTTTCTCGCTGTATAGCATTCAAATCACTCCTTTGTCAATGCCATAATGTCATGCGTTCGTGTTGCTTTTTAGTTTGTGCTGTTTGGCAAAATTTTGGGTTGGATCTTGCCAGCGCCGCGAGGCGCCCGTGGATAACATCCACGGGCAAACCAACACACAAGTTTGCTTTGCGTTGGGGATCGCGCAAACCTAAAATTTAAGGT
>JAZQMR010000031.1:0-2493 GCA_045543505.1 Acutalibacteraceae bacterium
ATTGGCAGTCGTGCACCAGTTTTGAAATTTGCTCATACTGTTTGGGCAAAATGCACCCCTGCTCACGCGCAAGCAACGAAATGTACGCTAAAATTTTCACGTTTGTTAGCGCAGAGTGCTGTAAATCTAATCTCTTTTGCACATGCTGTGCGTCTTTACTTTGCACAAAAACCTCATTAGCTTTGTAAATGTTTTCAACGATATCAAGTGACAAATTTTGCAGCCGCGAGACCAACGTAAATCTAAAACTTTTTGGCGACTTGCTGGTTACCATCAGCACATAACTGCACAAATTTTTAGCTGCAGTGACTACGCGTAGCTCTGAATTTGCGTTATACGCCATAAAAAGCCTCGCAATTTTTCCAATTTTAAATTATTATAGCATCAATACGCCTAATATTAAGGCTGATTTCTGTGAAGTGAAAAATTTTCTCAATGAATGTTCACGATTTTGCTTATCAAATCGAAAATATAGTTACTCCCACGCGAGAGCAGAATTCCTGTTAACACACATCCAACGTATGGAATTTGCGAATTTAAATTAAAGTGCGCAGGTAAATCGAGTTTATAAGCTACTGCAATGACTATGCCTAAAGCTATGCTGAATAGCATTTGCCAGCAGAAATTTTCTTGAATGAAAAACTGATTGAAGTATGTAATAATCGCTTCAATCAGAATTGCAAACGAAGCTATTCCAAAACTTTTGTTTTCCATATCTTTCCCCCTCCGCTTTTCTTTGCGAAAAGAAAAGCTCGCAAAAGAAACGATTTCGCGCCCAAATGTTATAAATAAACAAAAGGTTCTCTTCACGCGTTTTTTTACACATTGCCAACATCGGCAGCCGCCGCGTGAGTGGAATAATTGTTGGCACAAAATCTTAGCGCGGCATAGCCTCTGCGCGCGCTCCGCACCGCTAATTGGTCTGCTGGGCCACGCGTATGAATGCATCGGAAAATCCGGCGCCCTTTGCTTTCTGTAGTTGTCTTTCGGCGTTTTCTTTTTGCGCGTAAGCCCCAACCTGAACATAATACTTCGCACTGAATTTTCTTTTAGAATGACTTAAACTACAAAAAATTAACTGCTTATATGAATTGAAAATCGCGTGCAAAAAAGCTTCTAATTGTAGCCTTGGTCTTGTGCGCGAATCGCTCTGCGCGACCACGCGCCGCAATTTGAACGTCGGACGCGTTATCCACAAAACACCCCTCAACAATTACCGCCGGACAAGCCGTTTCTCGAATAAACCCATAATAGTCTGTTCCGCCGGAATTTAAGCGGATTTTACAGCCCCTCGAGTTTTGTCCGATTGCCTTAACTTCAGCCTCAATGTTTTGAGCTAAAGTTTTTCCAGTTCCACCATTATAATGGTAATATGCCTCAAATCCATCACCGCCGCCAGCGTTGTTGTGAATATCGACCGCTAAATCTGGGTTGAATGCGTTACATTCCTTTATTTCATCAGTCAGCGGGTCATCTTCATCGCTCGTTCTCGACATCAAAACTTGCACTCCATGCGCCTCTAAAAAATCTCGGCAAGCCAGTGCTTCCACCAAGTTAACATCTTTTTCGACCAAGCGGCTAACAGCCCCCGGGTCACTTCCGCCATGTCCAACTCCAATAAACACTTTCATGTTAAACTCCCTTTTAATTTTTATAGACTATAAACTTCGAACCAACTGCAATATTGTACTTATAAATGTACGAGGCACTGTATGTATCCAAATCGAAATATCAGATTTTACACTTAGCATCTTCCGCGTGAGTAAGCCAATTGTTTAGACAAAACCCTAGCGCGACATGTCCTGTGCGGTCACGCACCGCCAATAAATACTTTCATAAAAATAGCCTCCTTAATATGTTTGAATTCTCAATTTGTTGCCCTTTTGAAATGAATTTTGAATTTTTATCTCAGCAATGTCGAGTAATATAAGGATTCGTATTGGTCCAACATAACCCATAGCCCGTCTACGTTTGCCAGCGCCGACGGATTAAATTCTATCCTTTCGTATTGCTCCACCAGAGGGAAATCAGCTTGACTCCAATTTTTGCCGTCAATTGAGTAAAACACCCCGATACCCGTTGCATCCTTCGGCATAATTGTATAGCCCGTTCTAAGCCACACGCCATTTGCGCAACTCGTTTGCCCCATCGCAAGACATGGGCAGCCTGTTTGTGTCCAGGTTTTGCCGTCTTCCGAGTAGCAGACATAACTGCCCGAACTGCAAATCCACAAACCATTTACATAGGCCGGAGCGTAAGTGTTGATATCTAAACTTTCCCACGTTTTGCCATCCGCCGAGTAAAAACTTCCATCATCTGAACTTCGGCAGAGCCACACGCCATTCGCGTAAATCAAGTCTTGCGATGAGCCGGATGTAACGTTAGATTGTGCCCAATCAATACCATTCGTGGAATACCAAAAACCAGTTTGCGCCTTATCTGTATAGTTCGCGCAAGTGCCAACCCATACGCCATTTCCATACATCATGTTCC
>JAZQMR010000032.1:0-6369 GCA_045543505.1 Acutalibacteraceae bacterium
GTAGGCGTGCATGGCCGGACGCAGCGCCTGCGCGTGTACAACCCAAACAATGTGCTCCCGGCGGACACTACTTTTACGGCCGAGTATGTGGACGGCACGCATGGTGACCACAACTTTTTCATCACGCACCTCGACCCGACCAAAGACGTTGAGCTGCGGCACTACTACAATTTGACTTTGGCCAGCGGCGGCCAAACCTTGTCGCAGCTCGACGGACCGATTGAGCTGTGGTTCGAGGCCATCGACGGCATCGACGCGCCGGATGCGTTCATCTCGCGCGTTGCCGAGGGTGCTGATGCGAAACTTGCGCCTGAGGTTGTCGTCGATGCGGATGGCGTCACCTGGATAAAAGTTTTGACTGACCACTTCAGCCCCTACGCCTTGACGGATTTGCTCTCCGCGGAGGAGAAGGCGGTACTCGGCAACGTCAAAACCGGCGACCTACCGACCCAAATTTCAGTGGCCGGCCTAGGCATGACGCTGGTTCTCGCCCTCGGCATAATGCTAAGGTTAATTACAAACAAGAGGAAATTTGAGAAATAGACGAAAGCCCCCAGACGGGGGCTTTTCCTTATTATGATTCTATCTTCTCCTTGAAAAAGACCTCACTCGAAATATTCGGTGGACGCAAAATTCTGCAAAGGCCATATAGTTTCTCTGGATTTTTCGTAAGCTTATTTATTTTCCCCTCGCAGCTTAGAGTTGCCTTGAAACCAAGTTGTTTTATGATGTCTAACGAACAATTACTTATGGCACCGAAAGGAAAAACAAATGTTGTCGGAGTAAAATCCAGGAAATCTTCGACCTTATTTTGCATCAAGGTGAGATCTTCGCAAAGAGCCGTTTGGTAATGCTCCAGGCTCTCATTTTTGTTCTTTTTTGTGCCACGACGCTTTTTCG
Source organism: Acutalibacteraceae bacterium (assembly GCA_045543505.1). Lineage (GTDB taxonomy): Bacteria > Bacillota > Clostridia > Oscillospirales > Acutalibacteraceae > CAG-557. The sequence continues at coordinate 901 of JAZQMR010000032.1, forward strand.
TAATGGTGTGCATGTCGTAAGAATGATTTTGAATTTCCACCAAGCCGGAATCGTGCATTTCCTTCAAGTTTTCCCACGAGCAGTGCGCATAGTTAGGATTTTTATTGTTATTTTCGCTATAAATATCGCTTTGTTTTCCGATTGGAGACAGGACCATCTTGCATTCGTATTTCTTTATGAGCGGAAAGGCGTACAGGTAGTTATTATAGTATCCGTCATCAAAGGTCAACATAATCGGTTTTTCTGGCAAATCTTTGTTTTCATACACAAAGTCAATCAAATCCTGCATGACGATAGTCGTGTATCCGATTTCTTTGATGTACTTTAGGTCCCCCTCAAAGTCCTCTGGAACGATAACAAATTTACTTTTAGTCTTGTTGTTTTTCTGTAGCGAGTGGTACATAATTATCGGCAACCGTACTGTATCTTCGGTTTCGGATGTGGCTGAGAAAATCATATTTGTACCGACGCTTACTGTGACTGTAAGCGAAACTATAAGTATGCTAAGCAAGGCGACAGTTATCGGTAATTTTCTTCTCAAAATGCGCAAAAAAACAGCTCCTCTCATTGTTCGTCTTCATATGAAATCATATGAGGAAAACAGAAAAACAATGAGAGGGCTATTAGGGAGTGCCCTAATCGAGTATCTAGCGGCCGCGAGGCGCCGAAGGCCCTGCGGGCCTTCGGCCAGCCCAGCACTAAACAACGTTGAGTGCTGGGCTACAAAGAAAATAATATTTTCTTTGGCCTCGCGGCTTGGCTGGGCAGCTAAGCCGACGAAAAAATGCTCACTCGGGGCACTCCCGGCTGTTAGGCCGCATAAAATATGCTTAATTTTTTGATGCTATTTTTATGTGAATGGGTTCTATTTGTTGATGAAGTTAATTTTTCTATCGAAGACGCTAATTTATTAATTTGTTGAGATACATTAATAAAGCGCTTCTTAAAACTTTTCCAAAGTAGTTGCTTTTAGGTGAGATAACAAAGCTTAATGAAGTTTTGTTAAGGGTTGTCTATATATACACTTTTTCTCACAGAAATCACACTCAAAACCACATAAGCTCTTATCTTTACTATTTTTGCGTTGCCTAAGTTTTCCTATTACGTTCCAGGCCACCATCGATACAGCTCCCACCGCAATAATAAAATCTACCATCTTTCGTAACTCCTTCTCTTTGAACTAGGAAACACTCGAAACCAACGTGCCGACTTGGAAAACCAGCGCCGACATAAACCATGCAAGCACAAGCTGATAGCCGATCGCGATGGCTGTCCACTTGGGGCTTTTCAGCTCTTTATGTATCGCAGACACGGCTGCCACGCACGGGGTATACAGCAGGACGAAAACCATAAAAGCATATGCTGAGACTGTTGAGAATTGAGCTGCGATAACCTCCGAGACGCCAGCTAAGCCTCCGGTACCGTACAAGACGGCCATGGTGCTCACGACGGACTCCTTTGCAATTAGCCCTGAGAGCAACGACACTGCCGCGCGCCAATCTCCGAAGCCGCACAGAGAAAATATCGGCGCGATGAGTCTTCCGAGCGAGGCCAAGATGCTCTCGCTACTGTCGCTCGTGAGGTGAAAGCCTAGCGTGAACGACTGCAAAAACCAAATTACAATCGTGGCGGCGACCAAAATTGTGCCGGCCTTTGTTATGAAATCTCTCAATCGCTCGCCGACGTGTAGGCATAAATTCTTGAAGTTCGGCAGCTTGTATTCCGGCAACTCCATGATGAACGTGGCCTCGTCGCCCTTTAGGACGGGCTTGTTGAAGACCATCGCGGTGAAGATTGCCATGACGATGCCAAGTAGATAAATCGACGAGATTGCCAAAACTTGGTGCTCTCTGAAGAGCGCCGAGATGAACATCGCGTAGACCGGCATTTTGGCGCTGCACGACATGAACGGTATCATCAAAATTGTCAGCTTTTTGTTGCTGTCCTTCTCGAGGATTCGCGTGCCGAGGACTGCCGGTACGGTGCAGCCAAAGCCCATCAGCAGCGGCACGAACGCCTTGCCGGAGAGGCCGACTTTTCGCAGCAGTTTGTCCGTGATGAACGCCGCGCGCGCCATGTAGCCGCTGTCCTCCAGGACCGAGAGCAGCGTGAACAAAATCATGACTTGCGGCAAGAACGACATTACCGAGCCCACGCCCTCGATGACTCCGCCGACGACCAGGCTTTTCGCCCATTCTGAGGCTCCAAGTGTTGTTAGCAAACTCATCATAGAGCCGCCGAATACGTCTTTAATTAGGAACTCGAACTTGTCGCGCAAAAACGTGCCGAGTGGGCCGAACGTCAAGTAAAAAATGCTGAGCATTATGAGCGCAAAAACCGGCACAGCAAGGAATTTGTTCGTCACGAGGCGGTCGATTTTGTCCGTCAATGTTATGTGGCCTCGCGGGCACTTCCGCTTGATGGCCGCCTGGCACAGGCCGTATATGTAGTTGTAGCGCTGGTCCGCGATGAGCATTTGCGCGTCCATGCGCTCCGTGACGGGCACCTCACCGGCGTGCTTTTCTATGTTTTTCAGCTGCGCCTCAGAGAGCCTAATTTTCGAGGCTAACTCTTTGTCGCGCTCAATCAATTTAACCGCCAACCAACGCGAACTTACCTTACTTTTCGAGCCCTCGAGCATGAAACCTTTAGCTAAATCATTTTCTATTTTAGAAATTACAGCCTCGACTGGGCCGTCATATATCTTCTTCGCCGACGGAGTAACTTTATTCTCGGCGCAACGTACAGCCAACTCCAAAAGCTCGTTCAGCCCGACGCCTCTGTTAGCTGATATTGGCACAATTGGAACATTTAGGCTCTCTCGAAAGGCCGCAAAATCGATGATATCGCCCTTTTTCTCAACGACGTCTATCATATTGAAGGCGATTATCATGGGCTTTTGCAGCTCTAAAAGTTGCGTCGTGAGGTAAAGATTTCGCTCCAAGATCGTGGCGTCGACGATGTTTATGATGAGGTCTGGCGCATCCTCGACGAGGCAATTTCTGGTTATGATTTCCTCCGAGGAGTACGGCGACAGCGAGTAAATGCCCGGCAGATCGAGCACATTGATGTTGAAATTTCTGAACTTTAAAAAGCCTTCTTTTTTCTCAACGGTCACGCCCGGCCAGTTCCCGACATGTTGGCGGCTGCCTGTGAGCTGATTAAACAATGTAGTTTTTCCGCAGTTCGGATTCCCGACAAGGGCTATCCGAAGCGATTTTTTCTTGTTTTCAAGCGCTGTAGTCTCCAGTTTTTCGGCCATCAATTCGTCCCTTCTCTGAGTTTTATGTTCTGCGCCTCGGCCTTGCGAATGCTCAAATCGAAGCCGCGCACGCTTATTTGGATGGGGTCTCCAAACGGGGCCATGCGCTTCATGAGCACCGCCGCCCCCGGTGTTATCCCCATATCCGCGATTCTACGCCGCAGGCCGGCCTCGCATGCGACCTCCTCCACAACGCCAGTCTGTCCTGGTTTTAAGTCGTTTACGGTCCTCATGCGTCGCCTCCTTGCGGCTAAAGTTTTACTACTTCTATCTTACAATTGTAGCACGACAAGGCCTCGTTGTAAAACGAAAATAATGGGAAAATGAGCGCCAATGTCCGCAGTTTGCCATCCTTTGGCGCCTATGATAAAATTGTTTATATTGAGTTTTGTGGGAGGTTTTGAGGATGTCTGGACACTCGAAATGGAGTAACATTAAAAGGAAAAAAGAAAAAACTGATGGCGCAAGAGCGAAGATTTTTACGAAAATTGGCCGGGAGTTGGCCGTCGCTGTTAAGGAAGGTGGCGGCGCGGATCCGGCGGTTAACTCGAAGTTGAAGGACTGCATCGCGAAGGCCGAGGCCAACAACGTGCCGAACGATAACATTGAGCGCATCATAAAGAAGGCCGCCGGCGCGGGCGACACCGACAGCTACGAGGCGATAACTTATGAGGGCTATGGGCCGAGCGGAATCGCTGTGATCGTGGAGACTTTGACGGACAATCGCAATCGTACCGCTGGCGACTTGAGGCACTACTTCGACAAGTTTGGCGGCAACCTCGGAACACCCGGTTGCGTGTCGTTTATGTTCTCGAAAAAAGGTGTTATTATAATCGAAAAAGGCGAACTCGACGAGGATAAAGTCATGGGTGATGCCCTCGATGCCGGCGCGGCTGACTTCCTCGCGGAGGACGACGTTTTTGAGATATACACCGAGCCCGAAGATTTTAGCGCTGTTCGAGAAACCCTCGAGACTAAGGGCTATGAGTTTGCCTCGGCAGAGGTGGAAATGGTTCCGAGTACATACTCCGCCGTTGACGACGAAGAAAATGCCATCAAGATGCAAAAGCTCCTCGATATCCTTGAGGATAACGACGATGTTCAAAATGTTTGGCACAACTGGGAGATGTCGGAGTAACGCTTTGATCGAGGCTTTCCGCGCGGGCCGCGAGGCCATACGAACTCAATTTTTTGGAGTCCGTATGTGTACCCAGCCCTCGAAGAGGGCTGGGTAGGCCCCATGAAATGGGGCCGCCTCGCGGCGTCCGCGGCCAGCAGCAACTCAAGCCATATCGAACCAGCCTGAAATCATCGTCTTGAGGCCATAATACCACTCAACGACCTTAAATTTAACCTCAAACTTCTCGCTGCTGCTGATTATAACCTTCTCGTTGTCAGTCAGCAGTGTGTCTGTTGCAGACGGGCTCATCGCGCAGCCTAGGCACATTTGCGGGAAGATCACGCACCACCAATTTTTTCCTTTGCCATCGCCAATGAGAACACGAAGCGCGTCGTAGCGGCCGGCCGGCAAGGTGAAATTCTCGTATTGACGTGTTGGAAAATATATATCTGTTACCTCGACGCGCACCGGGTAGCTAAAACCCTGGGCAGCAACTTCCTCCTCGGCGATTCTCTTGATGTTCTCAAGATTTTCCTCAGTCAAGCGTTGAGCAAGTTCTTTATCGCTTACGCCATCAAGGAAATTTCCAGACTTTTCGATGATTTTATCGCGGACCTTCAGCTTCAAGGCTTGGTCTTGCTCGGAGTTCGAATTTGCCAGGATATGTAGGCGAAGAACCTTCGTGCTGAGGTTGTCACATCCGTTGGCAAAGCTCGTCATGCTGAGGATAAGGCTCAGAACAAACCCGACAAGCAGGCTTTTTTCTATGGTTTTCACGGTAAACACGTCCATTCTTTTTGTTGCGTCCTTTTTCTAAGCTTTTATATTTTGGTTCGCTGAGTCTGGCCAGCCGCGAGGCCAAAGAAAATAATATTTATTTTCTTTCAACGAAGTTGAGTGTTGGGCTGGCCGAAGGCCCCACGGGCCTTCCGGCGCCTCGCGGCGCCACTAGCTGCTTGCTTCAGACGCCCCTTGTTCTTGAATTGTTGTAGATGTTATCGACAATGAAATTATGGACGCTGATTTTCCCAAATATTCACAAGCAAAAAAATTTCAGTTAGGAGGTGATTTTTGTGGATATACAAAC
>JAZQMR010000033.1:0-1733 GCA_045543505.1 Acutalibacteraceae bacterium
AAATATTTTGAATAAGCTCGGTTGCATAATTTCAACGAAATATCCGACCGCAAACAACCCCTTTGAGGATGAAGTCAATTACGCTAAGAGAATTTTAGATGGTACACAAAGCGATGAAACGGTATTTTTCCTGCTCTACGAGCCGGAGAATACTGACAATTGGTCGTTCGACGATACGATTTTAAAACACGCAAACCCGGTTGCTTTAGAGATTCCAGAAATTTGGGATGACCTTCTTAAAAAGCGAGCTAGAGCCATTTCTATTGAGTCTGCGCGAGAAAATTTTCTGACGAAACACTGCAATATCATCTATCAGGGTGCCGGAACAGAAAGTTTTATAGATATCAAAGATTTGCAGCGCTGTCGGGTCAATAAAATCGATTGGACTGGGCGAGAGGTCTACGTTGGCGTGGATTTATCGATGAGCAACGATAACACGGCAGTCGCGATTTGCGCTGAGGAAAACGGCAGGATTTTGGCCGATGTGGTTTGCTTTATCCCAGAAGGACGAATTGACGAGAAAAATAAGTTTGAAAAGCTTGATTATCGCCGATTTATAGCCGCTGGTAAGTGCATTGCTTGTGGGAATAGAACCATAGATTATGGCGTCGTAGAAGATTTTGTTTTTTCGATTGAAGAAAAATATGGCGTTACAGTGAGAGCCATCGGATTTGACCGCTACAACGCCATTTCTAGCGCTCAAAAGTGGAATCAGAAATACAACACGGTCGAAATTCGTCAGCACAGCGACACATTGCATCCGCCCACCAAGTTATTGTCGGAGAAAATCACAGATGGTGAGTTTGAGTATGAGAAAAATACGCTGTTAGAAATAAATTTCGAAAATGCACGCTGTACCTACGACACCAACATGAACCGATACGTCACGAAGAAAAAGTCACAGGGCAAGGTCGATATGGTTGTAGCGCTAATTAATGCGGTTTATCTGCTGCAGCAAGACGTGATTTTCAATGACAATTGGGTTGTGCAAGTAATTTAGCGGCGAGCCGCCGCCGGCAATTCGCGCATTTTACTTAGCGTAATAAAATATGCCGTATGCACGCGTTTAAGAATTAAAGATGGTGATAAAAAATGAATTTATTTAAGTTTAAAAAGCGAAACACAGAATCGGAGCGAAGCATTGACGATGTGCTACTTAGCGCTATTTTAAGCCAAGATTCTATCAGTTGCGAGCAAGTGCTAAATATTCCGGCGGTTGCACGATGTGTGAACTTAATTTCTGAGACTGTGTCGATGATTCCGATAAAACTCTATCGAGAGGACATTACGGACGGCAAACGTAAAACAATTGAGATTGCAGACTATCGCTGTGATTTACTCAACGAGGACACAAAAGATACACTCGACGGGGTGCAGTTTAAAAAGGCTTTAGTTCGCGATTACTTGTTGAACGGCAACGCTTATGCTTACATAAACAAGCAGCGAAATTCGGTCAAATCACTGCACTATGTGGACAGCAAAAATGTCACGATAAATCAGAATTTTGACCCAATTTTCAAAGATTACAACATTCTGGTTCACGGTCAAACGTACAAGCCATTTGAGTTTTTGAAAATTTTGCGTACGACTAAAGACGGAGCGCGTGGTAGTGGGATTGTCGAGGAAAACGGTGAGCTCTTAAAAGTTGCATATACAACACTTAAGTTCGAGCAAAATCTCGTTTCAACCGGTGGCAACAAAAAAGGCTTCATAAACGCAAAAAATCGCTTAAC
>JAZQMR010000034.1:0-1613 GCA_045543505.1 Acutalibacteraceae bacterium
CCGCCGGCACCGGCGGCTTCTCGGTTCGCGCGTCGGGCCTTGCCGATTATTCCATGTATGAGCAAGCACTGACAACGGTCTTTATGATCCTCTTCGGCGTGAACTTTTCAATTTATTTTTTCATCATCTGCAAAAAATTCAAGCTTGCTTGGCAGAATTCAGAGGTTAAAGCCTATATCTGCATCATTTTGCTCGCAATCCTTCTTATCTCTGCCAACTTGACCATGACAGGAGGCTTCTTTGACTCTCTCGGCGACACTGTGCATCACACGGCCTTCACCGTCGGCTCGGTCATCACGACCACAGGCTACGGAACGACTGATTTTGCCACATGGCCGGAATTTTCAAAAACAATTCTCTTGCTTTTGCTGGTCGTCGGTGCGTGCGCAGGCTCAACAGGCGGCGGTATGAAGGTCAGCCGGTTGCTGATTTTGGGAAAATTCGCCCGCTCTGAGGTTCGCCACCTTGTCCACCCGAGAGCCATCGAGGTTATGACGATGGACAAAAAGCGTGTTAGCAATGATGTCATTCGTGGCACGGCGGCATATTTTATCGTTTATATGGCATTGATGGGCTTGTCGATCCTTTTGATTTCATTTGATAATTTTGATATGCAGACGACAGTTTCATCCGTATTTGCCACCTTCAACAACATCGGTCCGGGAACGAGTGCGTTGATCGGCCCATTCGGGAGCTTTGCGCCGTTCAGCGATTTTTCCAAGCTCGTGATGTCGGTCGGAATGCTCTTCGGCCGTCTGGAAATTTTCCCGATGCTCCTGCTCCTGCGCCCGTCAACATGGCGCAAGCACGGCTAATATTTGCTATAGAATAAAAATTTGCAGAGGCGAATTTTCGCCTCTGCAAATTTTTTATTGTCCGATGGAGGTCAGGTAGGCTGCGACGGCATCACCGTAGGTGAGCATTGCGTTAACCATCGCAATGTCATTTTCGGTCGAATTAGCATTTGCGCGCGTCTGTGCAACGTAGGTTTCGACATTCCATGTGATGGTCTGAGAAATTTGCTCTTCGCCCATGTAGAATGTTGCCGTAATGGGCTTTCTCATTTCTCTTGCGCCGACATTGGAATAATTCGCGCCGAACATGATATTTGCCGTGTTGGTAACCTCGGGCTCAGCTAAGAGCTTGCCGTCTGCATCGCGAATTTCACATCTTACGTTTTCGGGATTGCTTAAACCTGCCTTGAATACGGACAAGCCAAGCTCAACTCTCGAGCCGACAGTGACAACGACGGAGACGTTTGCGCCATTGCCGCTGGTTGCAAAAATGTCGGTTGCTTCAGGTTCTCCCTTCGTCGCATAGCCGAGCTGCTCTTCGGTCAAGTCGCTCGTCACGAGCTTATCTGTGCCATAATTGAACAAGGTCTGCGCCGCCGCGCCGTAAGAGAGCATATCCACTGCCATCGTCTTAAAGGCATCGCTCGAACCGTCATACTTGCTGAGCAGATAGCCCTTAATGGATTCGGTGACGGTTTCGCCCTTATGGATCTTGCCGTTTTCATCGACTGCATAGAGCGTGGTTGCAAACTCATCGCCCATCTGCTTTGCAGAAATGCCCGTAAAGGTTGCTGAGTAGATGACGTTTGCCATGTTGGT
>JAZQMR010000035.1:0-2899 GCA_045543505.1 Acutalibacteraceae bacterium
TTCTCTTTTTCTTCTTTATCTTTCTTAGCTTTTCCTTCGGCCTCTTTTTGCTTGCGAGACTCTTCTTCTCGTCGATTGCGTTCTTGTTCTATACGCTCTTTTTTCTCGGCCTCTTTTCTCTCGCGCTCTATGCGCTCTTGCTCGGCTTTCTCACGCGCTATGCGAGCCTCTTCTTCCTCTTTTTTCTGTTGCTCAACTGCAGTATTCAGCTTATTCACTATTTCGGTAACTTGGTTTGCAGCGGCGGCTATAGCCTTTGCGCTGTCGCCTTTAAGAGCAGTCTCTAGTTTTGTTTTTAAATTTGTAGCAGCCGTAAGCGAGTCGCCGCCTTTGCCGGCCGCCTCATTAATTGCATTATTTAATTTATCTAATGTTTTTTGGACATTTTTCTTGGTTGCATTTAGCTTGAGGTTGGCCATTACCTTTTTAAAATCATTCTTATTCTTTTCAGTTTCCGCTTGCTCTTTCTGGGCCCTTTCAACTCTTTCTTCTAGTTTCTTTAAATTATTTTCGCAGTCTGATAAATCGTTCAATGCGAGTTTTTTTACGTCAATGTTACTCAATGTCTTTTTTAGATTTTTCGTAGTTTCAGTATCATCCAGAGTATTAACCACATCTAGTAGCGCTTTTTTACCGTTATCAATTTTCAGTTTACGCTTCAATGTGGTCTCAAATAGATCAATACGTTTAGTTATTTTATTTAGTTTTTCTCCATCGGTAGCTTTTAATAACATTGTCTTTTGGCCTTTCAATCCGGTTGTCTCAAATAAGCCAGCAACCGATGCATAGGTTTTCAACAAGTTTTCTATTCGTTTGGCTATTGTTTGTGCCTTCGATGTGCTTAGCCTTTGTTGAGCAGCCTCTAAATCCTCCTCTGCCATTGCAATCTGATTGATAAGCTTAGAGAATTTCTTCTTCTGTTTTTTAGACAACTCATTGACATTTTTAGTGCCGGTTTCCTTCTCCAGCTTTAATTTCAATGCATCAAGCCTCTTTTGCGCGGTGCGGGCCCGGTCACCTTCGCGACGTACGGTTTCTCTACTCGAGCGAACTTCTTTCTCGGCTTCTCTTTCCTTAAGCTCCATAGCTGAATCTTCTTCTAGTTCTGTGTCATAGCTCTGAGAAATCGAAGTTTCCGGTGCTGAGCCGCCGCCAGTAGCAAAGCTTGATATGATTGACGGTACAAAGCTTAAACCTGTTGCGAAAAGTAACCCTAAAGCAACACCTCGTGCACTAAGCCCACCACTAACATCCAGCAAGTCGTCATCGCTCAGCTCGCCAGAAACTGCGTTTGCGTATGCCAAGAATTCCTCTGCGGTAAACTCAAGTCCATGAGCCTTCGCCAGCGGCAAGACCCTTTCCGCAAGAATATCCTTTTCATTCCCTGCGTTTGAACCATCTTGTAGGCTGTCCTTCAGTTCAACCACCTTTCTTGCAAGTTCCTCATCCGTTTTCACTAACTCCAAAAATTTCTTTACGTTTTCCATCGACATGGCTTCGCCCTCCTTTTAACTAAAAACAATTATAAAAAGCAAATTAAATAGTGACTTTTACATTATATCGTTCGACTTTCTTGATGTCAACACTTTCGCTAATTTTTTTTAATAACACGAGCGCGTTGTATGCGTAATGTGCCAACAAGGGCCTGAAGTCCGTTGCATAACGATATTAACGCGTTTGTTTTAGGCGAATTTCACAATCAAAGCGAGTAGATGCCAAAGCTTTTCCTTGAATTTTTCTGTTTCGTCTTATTTCTATAAGTTTTGCGGAGAGAGCTACTATTTTTTACTGCCACTTTTTGCTACAATAAAGGCAGAGGTGATATCTTTGTCGGAGCGAAAAAGAATTAAAACCAGAGGCGAATCTAAAGCAAAAACAAAACTTACTTCAAGCGGCACAAAAAAGGCTCCCTCAACCGAGGGGGCAAAGGTGAGCAACCAAGTTTTAGCCATCGTTGTTTTTGCGTTCGCGGTGTTTTTCGGCTTTTTGGTGCTGATAAAAGGCGAAAGCGTCTGGCTCGCGCTACATAATTTTGTTTTGGGCCTTCTCGGAGGCGTCGCCATCGCGTGGTCGGTGCTACTTTTCTATGTTTCTAGCCTTGTCGCGAAGGCTCAACCTAAGCAGACTGGCGGCTGGAAGGTCGCACTCTCGGCGGTGGTGATATTTCTCATCTGCACGTTTGTGTATCTTTGCGAAAGCAAGTCTGTTTTTTCTGAGCTCAACTATTTTCAAGTTCTAACCGAGCTCTATAAAAGAGGCATTCAAAACAAGGGCGCGGGCCTGTTCAGTGGCATTTTAGGCGTGCCATTTGTGGCCATGTTCGGCACGGCCGGTGCGATAATCGTTGTGGCGCTGCTGCTTTTTGTGGCTATCATGCTCCTCACCGGTACAAGCCTCTCGACGCTGTACTCCCACGTGAAACGAGCGGTCAACCTCGTTGTTGCTCTGGTCAAGAAGTATATCCTTCGCCGAAAAATAGACGTATTGGTCGAGGCGAAAGCCAAAGACGCTCTCCCGGATCATCCGGTCATCTCGGGCGCAGCGGACGACGAAAAAGCTACAACTAGAAAGTCTAAGAAGGTGAAAGAAAATATTCTCGACGACTCCGCTGAAAAGGCTGCTGAAGCTTTCATTCAGCGCAACAAGAAGAAAAAAATCGAGTCAACTGAGTTTGAGGCCAGTGAGGTCAAGTTAACGCCGGACAACCTCGAGGATGGCGCCTACAACTATCCGCCGGCGACCTTACTTGAGGCTACCAAAGAGCAAAATCAAGCGGACATCCGGCACGAGCTGCAAACGAATGGCCAAATGCTCGTGGACACGCTCAATAGCTTCTCGGTGCAGACCAAAATCGTCGACATCAGCCGAGGCCCGGCCGTTACGCGCTATGAGTTGCAGC
>JAZQMR010000036.1:0-1812 GCA_045543505.1 Acutalibacteraceae bacterium
AGCGCCGCCAGTCCTCCCGGACTGGCGTCCACAGCAGAACTCAACTCTTGAGTTCTGCTGGCCTCGCGGCCGCGGCCGGCCGCCCTACCGCAGTCACCTAAATGTTACGGCACTCCTCTCCCCTACCGTCCAACATAAAAACATGCGCCTAAGGGAATCCCCTGGGCGCATCAAACGGATTAAAGAGCGGCTTTTGCCTGATTTACTAACTCTTTGAAAGCGTTCTCATCGGCAATAGCGATTTCGGACAACATTTTTCTATTAAGATTGATGTTAGCTTTTTTAAGGCCGTTGATGAAGGCGGAGTAGGTGATGCCATTCATACGGCAAGCGGCGTTGATACGGGTAATCCACAAGCGACGGAAGTCACGTTTTTTCAATCTACGGCCGATATAGGCGTAGTTACCGGACTTCATAACGGCTTCTTTAGCCATTTTAAAGTGTTTACTCTTAGCGCCCCAATATCCTTTAGCTAATTTTAAAATCTTTTTTCTTCTCTTACGAGTAGCTAATGCACCCTTTACACGAGCCATATTTAATACCTCCGGTTAATGTCAAAATAAGAATTTATTTATAGGGAATCAACTTTTTAACTGCCATGACGTTAGTCTTGTCGGCGACAGTCGTTTTGCGCAGACCTCTCTTACGCTTAGTAGTTTTCTTATTCAAGATGTGCGATTTATTTGCGTGAGCCCTAATGACCTTACCTGTTTTAGTCAACTTAAAACGTTTTTTAGCTCCGCTATGGGTTTTCAACTTTGGCATAATTTTAGATCCTCCTTAAAAGAATAGGATGTTACTTGCCGGGTTTCGGTGCAAGGAACATTAACATATTGCGGCCATCGAGTTTAGCTGGTTTTTCGACGTTAGCGAACTCAGCACATTGCTCTGCGAATTTTTTCATGGTCTCGTAGCCGATTTCTGGGTGACCCATTTCGCGACCTCTGAATCGGATAGAAACCTTGACCTTGCTGCCGTTAGCGATAAATTTCGACGCATGTTTAAGCTTGGTATTAAAATCGTGCGTATCGATATTCAAAGAGAGTCGAATCTCCTTAAGGTCGACGATGCGCTGATTTTTTCTAGCTTCTTTTTCGCGTTTAGACTGCTCGAAGCGGAACTTACCGTAATCCATAATCTTGCAAACGACTGGGTTTGCCTGTGGAGCGATTTTGACCAAATCGAGATTTTTTTGAGAAGCAAGGTTCAAAGCGTCGCTACGGGAAACGATACCCAATTGAGCACCATCCGAATCGATAAGCCTTAATTCTTTTTCGCGAATTTGTTCGTTAATTTGAAGTTCCTTACTGCTAATATTAAATGCACCTCCAGCACACATCAATAAAATTGACAAAGCGCCGACAGAATAGACTTCCACCGACGCATCAATACCACGACAAAACCATAATATTGACCTATGTAGGCGAGCCTCACAGGTGAAAGTAAATCTACTTCGCTTTATTCTGAGGTCTATCTTAGCAAACATTTTCCAAAAAGTCAACACACTTTTTCGAAAAGGAGGCGCTCTATCTAAGAAAGTTCTTGCGGCTAGCCGCACGCGGCCGCGAGGCCAAAGAAAATAATTTTTATTTTCTTTGTGCACCAGAGCCCAACTTCGTTGCGCTCTGGTGTGGCCGAAGGCCCCGCAGGGGCCTTCGGCGCCTCGCGGCGCCGCCGGGCTTGCTCTACGACACCCCCTTTCGTTTAAGTTTCGCCATTTTCTCTTATAGAAAAAACGCCCACCAAAATTATGTTATTATGATTATAGTTAAATTGGAAAAGGTACACCTTGCGAAAAAGATGAAAAGGAAT
>JAZQMR010000037.1:0-36635 GCA_045543505.1 Acutalibacteraceae bacterium
AAGATAATGGCAAAGGAAATTAACGTGCCAGTTGTTACGCTGTCGCAATTATCTCGTGCGAGTGAGCAGCGCAGCGACCATAGACCGATGCTTTCCGACTTGCGCGACTCGGGTTCCATTGAGCAGGACGCCGACATCGTGCTCTTCTTGTACCGCAACGACTACTACAAGGGCGCCGAGGACGTGGACGAGGACTTCGACAAGAACAGCGGCGAGTGCATCGTGGCCAAGAACCGCCACGGCGAGACCCGCACCGTCCCGATGCACTGGCAGGGCGAATTCATGCGCTTTACCGCCAAGGAGGTCAAACGTGGTGAGTTCTAGCCTTGCGGCCCTCGACGAGAAAATTCTTCGCGCCATCGATCAGTATAATATGCTCGAAAATATACATAGTGTAATAGTTGGAGTTTCCGGTGGCGCCGATTCTATGGCGCTTTTGCGCTTTTTTGAGGCCTACGCGAAAGAGCACAACCTAAAAGTAGTCGCCGCTCATGTGAATCACTGTTTGCGCGGAGAGGAGTCCGAGCGAGATGAGGCCTTTGTACGGACTTATTGCAAAGAAAATAACGTTCAGCTCGAGGTCTTGAAAGTCGACGTGAATGCGGCGGCGCACCGCGATGGGCTAGGAATTGAAGAATGCGCAAGGAAAATACGATACGAATTTTTTGAAGGCTTAGCGGCGAGGTTTGAGGGGAAAATCGCGACGGCGCACACGCTCTCGGACAGCATAGAGACGACGTTGATGAACCTCGCGCGCGGTACGGGCCCAGCCGGACTTTGCGGCATCCCTCCAACGAGGGGAAATATAATCCGGCCGCTGATACACCTCAAGAGAGCCGAGACCCAGTACTACTGCGAACTGAGCGGCATTTCCTATGTGACGGACAGCACCAACCTGCTGCCGGAATACACGCGCAACAAGGTCCGGCTGGAGGTCGTGCCGCTGCTCAGGCAAATTAACCCGGAATTTGAGGACAACGCCGCCCGTACGCTCGAACTTCTTCGTGCAGACGAGGATTACTTAAGTTCCATCGCAAGGTCGCTCGTGGAGGAATGTACCATTTCGCCGGGCGTTTTCAATATTAGCAAAGTAAAAGCGCGGCCATTGCCGATTTTGTCTCGGGTGATACGCCAAATTGTATTCGAGCTCGTGAAGACGAACGTCTCGGCGCGGCACATTGAGCTAATCTTGAGCGCAATAAAAGTTGGTTCTGGTGCGGTAACGTTGCCGCAAAAAATCCGAGTAAGCGTCGATGGCGATCGGCTCACGCTGCGGAAAGAACCCTTACAAAACGGGGCTCCAACAAGCGATTTTGAATGCGAATTCACAGAGGGCGTTACCTTGACAGACACCGGCGAAGAGTTCATAATAAAGTTACTCGACAAGGCCGGATTAGAGGCCTTCCTTGAGGCGAACCGACTTGAGTTTTTTTACGCTTTGGACTATGAAAAAATACCTCTGGAAGCGAAACTCAGACATCGGCGAGCTGGAGACAAATTTTGTCAAGCAGGCCGAGGCGTCACAAAGTCGATAAAAAAACTCTTCAACGAGCTGAAAATCCCTCAAGGTGAGCGCGAAAAAATACTCATGTTGGCTAACGGAAACGAGATACTTTGGATCGATGGCGTCGGTGTCTCGCAACAAGCAACTCCCATAGAAGCTACAAGGAAAATAGTGCTTATTTACTCGAAGGAGAAAAACATATGCTAAATGATATGGAAAAAGTTCTACTAAGTGCCGAGGAAATTCAAGAAAAAGTCAAAGAGTTGGGTGCGCAAATAAGCAAGGATTACGAGGGCAAAAACTTGATGCTTATCAGCATTCTCAAGGGCTCGATCGTGTTCATGTCCGACCTCATGCGTGCCATTACGATCCATTGCAAAATCGACTTTATGGCCGTTTCGAGTTATGGCTCAAGTACGAAAACTAGCGGTGTAGTGCGGATTTTGAAGGACTTGGACATCCCGCTCGAGAACTACGATGTGCTCATCGTGGAGGATATCCTCGACAGCGGCATGACCCTAGACTACATCACGAAGATTTTGAATGAGCGGCATCCGAATAGCATCAAAATTTGCACACTCCTCGATAAGCCAGCTCGAAGAAAAATCGATATTAAGGCGGATTACGTCGGCTTTCTCGTCCCCGATGAGTTCGTTGTCGGCTACGGCCTCGACTACGATGAGCGCTACCGCAATGTGCCTTTTGTCGGGGTGCTCCGGCCCGAAATCTATACTAAGACGGACTAATTTGCTCATAATAATTCTAGGCGCACTTTTCACGCAAAAGGAGAGAGAATCACCTTGGAAAACAAAAAAATGGTTCGCAATTTGCTTTTTTACATCGGTATTCCGATTTTGTTGATCGTTTTTATCTTGACGCTTTTTGGCTCTAGGGCGCAGAAAGATGAGGTCTACTCGGACATCGTCAAGTACTTTCAGGATCAGCAGGTCACCGAGTACAGCATGAACCTTGGCACTGGCCAGATGAAGCTGAAACTCAAGGACGACAAGGAAATAAACTTTACGGCGCCGAGTGTGGGTTGGATTCGCGAGGACATTAAGCCCTACATCGCGGAGTACAACGAGAATCATCCGGACGCGCAGATGAAACAAGACTTGATTCGCGCGAGCGAGAATTCGTGGTGGAGCTCGGTCATCATCGATGTGCTGATGTTCGTCGGAATCGGCCTAATTTGGTGGCTGATTATGCGCAAGGCGATGTCTGGCTTCGGCGAGGGCGGCAAGACCATGACCTTCGGCAAGGCTAAGATTAAAAATATGTCCGACGAAAAGCGCAAAACGACCTTTGCGGACGTGGCCGGCGCGGACGAGGAAAAAGAAGAGCTCGCGGAGTTGGTTGAGTTCCTAAAGAACCCTGCGAAGTACAACGATCTAGGCGCGAGAATCCCTAAAGGTGTACTCTTGGTGGGCCCTCCCGGCACCGGTAAGACGCTACTTGCAAGGGCCGTTGCCGGAGAGGCGGGCGTGCCGTTTTTCTCCATTTCCGGATCGGACTTCGTTGAGATGTTCGTCGGTGTGGGCGCCTCGAGGGTGCGCGACCTCTTTGACCAGGCCAAGAAGAATTCGCCGTGCATTGTCTTCATCGATGAGATTGACGCGGTAGGTCGTCAAAGAGGTGCCGGCCTCGGTGGTGGCCACGACGAGCGCGAGCAGACCTTGAATCAGTTGCTCGTCGAGATGGATGGTTTCGGCGCCAACGAAGGCGTAATTATGATTGCGGCCACCAACCGCCCGGACGTCTTAGATCCAGCTCTTATGAGGCCGGGACGTTTCGATAGACAAGTTCTGGTGGGCTATCCAGATATAAAGGGCCGCGAGGACATCCTTAAGGTGCACTCCAAAGGTAAGCCGTTGGCGCCAGACGTTGTGCTCAACACCATCGCGAAGTCGACTGCAGGCTTTACTGGCGCCGACCTTGAGAACCTTCTGAATGAAGCGGCACTTCTGGCAGCTAGGAAAAATCTCAAGGCTCTCACGATGGCCGAGATTGAAGAGGCGACGATTAAGGTTGTGGTGGGCACGGAGAAAAAGTCGCGCGTGATGAGCGACAAGGAAAAGACTCTCACGGCTTATCACGAGGCCGGCCACGCGATTGTGACGTACTTTTGCAAGACGCAGGACGCCGTGCATCAAATCTCGATTATCCCTCGAGGCATGGCTGGTGGTTATACGATGTCATTGCCATCTGAGGATCGCTCATATAAGTCTCGCTCCGAGATGAAAGAGTCAATTCAAGTGTTGCTTGGCGGCCGCGTCGCAGAAGACTTAATTATTGGCGACATCTCAACGGGTGCTTCAAACGACATCGAGCGTGCCACGAAAATTGCGAACTCGATGGTCACCAAGTACGGTATGAGCGAGGCGCTTGGCCCGATTGCTTACTCCGCCGAGAACGACGAGGTGTTCATTGGCCGCGACATTGGCCACATGAAGAACTACTCCGAGAAGATTGCCGCTGAGATCGATGCCGAGGTCAAAAATATTATCTCCGAGGGCTACGAGAACACCGAAAAGATCCTCAAGGAGAACATTGACAAGCTGCATGACGTAGCCAAGACGCTGTTCCTTAAGGAGAAAATGAACGCCGACGAGTTTAATCAAATCATGGAAGGCAAAAGCTCATCTGAGGCGCAAGAAAAATCAGGAGAAAGCCAAAAGGAAAATCCGGAGGCATAAAATTACCGCACCGAAAGTAACCGGTGCGGCTTTTTGTTGCCTGGAACTAAAAAGGTGTTGACTTTTTAGTTGGGTTGTGTTATTATAATAAAGATCGATCGTATTTTTGTTATAAGTAAAGGAGAGTTTTTTATGTCAGTAAAAAATATAGTGAGAAATTTGTTCTTAAGTGGTGCATTGGTGTTGTCAGGTGGTGCCGTTTGTGGTAGGCCGGTTTCGGCTTCTGATAAAAAATTTCCTGCAGAATGCTTAAAATGCAAAGACTGTCTAGAATCATTTATGGAGGATTTTCTTCCGTTGGGTGATCTAGCCCGAGATAGCATCAAGTGTGTAGTGGATTATGCGAAATGTTTGGAAGATGTAATATTTTCAGGGTTAGATACAAATGAATGTAAAATTCAAAGAGAGAATTGTTTTGATAAAGTCGAGCAAGAAATCAACTCACTGAAACAAGACATCGCGTCAAAGTACCAAGACTTCGTGTCAATGCAAGAAGAGCTGTAATTAATGTTTTTCTTAGACTTACCGCACCGAACTTAATCGGTGCGGCTTCTTGTTTTTATAATGTTTGGGAGTGCCCTATAGAAACATTTATGATATACCATCTCTATGAAATGTAAAGCATGCTAACAACGATACGAATCATATTCAAAGAGCGCCTCCCGTGTCTATTTCTCATTATAAGTTTTTTTATGAAATGAGGAAGGTGCGCCTGCTAGTTTCTGCAGTTGTCTTTAGAAAAAGTTGAAAATTAGTATTGACTTTAACGTTACGTCAACTTGTAGAATGGGAATATCAAAAGGAGGGCTCATTCATGCGAAAGATAAATGAACTTGCAAGTTTGACCGGAATGACCACGCGTGCGCTGCGCTACTACGACAAAATCGGCCTATTGAAGCCAGCGGAAATTTCAGAATCAGGGTACAGGCTCTATGACGATAAAGCCTTGGAAACTCTGCAGCAAATTTTATTCTTTCGAGAGCTTGATGTGCCGCTAAAGCAGATAAATGCCATCTTGGGAAGCCCGAATTTTGATAGACTATCGATGCTGAAGAAACATAAAAAGCTGATAACGCTCAAGCGCGACCGGCTGAACAATATTTTGGCGTTGATTGAGAAAAACTTAAAGGGAGAGCACTATATGAGCTTCACAGAATTCGAAATGAAATCGATCGAAACCGCCTTTAGAGAAAGTATTGAAACCGTCACGGATGCTAAGTTTTGGGATTTTATAAAAGAAAAATTTAGTAGCAAAGAGGATATGATTGAAAAGTCGTTGAAGGCAATTCAAACTCAGCCAGAGATGATTTACAGCTATTTCGGCAGTGTTGACGGCTACGTAAAAGCCCTGAAAAAAGAGGCCGACAAGGAAAAACTCGCCGAAATTAAGAAAAACTGCGACGAGATATACTTAAAGATAAGCCAAAATCAAGATAAATCCGTCTCGGATGAAACCGTTCAAAAGCTGGTAGATGACTTGCAAAAACTACATGAAAGCTTCTATGAGACGACTACAACTGGGATGATAAAGGATTTGAGTACCACGCTGCTGTGTGACGTTGATGCGATGAAAACCGAAATTAGCAGCACTTTAGTCGAAAAGGACATCGACGAGGCGGTAAGAAAAGCCGAGGCCAACTGTGCAAAGTTGATTGACCACTTTGATGGCAAGTTCGGTAAGGGCTCAGCCAGTTTTATCGGCGAAGCTATAAAGTATTATTTAACTCAAAGATAAGTAAGGCGTGCGGATGCACGTCTTTTATTTGTTCATAAAGCTTTCTTGCAAGACTCCACATAAACGGCAAAATTGCAGAGACAATAAAGGCAAAGGAGTGATTTCGTGGAATATGTGAAAGCGTTTGTCGTGGGAGGGCTGATTTGCGTGGCGGCGCAGGTGCTAATCGATAAAACAAAGCTAACTCCCGCGAGGATCTTGGTATTGTTTGTTACACTTGGTGTAGCGCTGACAGGACTTGGCCTTTATGAGCCGTTAGTTGAGTTTGCGGGCGCCGGCGCAACGGTGCCTCTGACGGGGTTTGGCTACACCATGGCGAAAGGAACCCTCGAGGCGGTTAAAGAAAAGGGCCTCATCGGCGCCTTGACTGGAGGCCTAACTGCGGGATCAGCTGGAATCGCGGCGGCAGTGTTTTTTGGATATATCGCAGCGTTAGTCTCGAAGCCAAGCGACAAAAATTGATAATTTCCAAAATTAACCTTGCCAAAAACCTGCATAAAAGGCAATTTAGCACAAATAATAACAATGAAGGCGTTGCTAAGATCACGTATATGGCGTAATTCTTACGAATGGTAAAGATTAAATAAAGCAGTATTTTTTAAGCTTTTTACTATTTGCGGGAGTAACCTAAGCGAGCATCTGGCGATCGCGAGGCGCCGAAGGCCAGTAGGGCCTTCGGCCAGCCCAGCGCTCAACAACGTTGAGTGCTGGGCCACAAAGAAAATATTATTTTCTTTGGCCTCGCGGCCTGGTTGCGGCAGCTACCCAAATGAAAAAAGCTTACTTCGGTCATCCCCTTATTTGTCTTTGATTGTCGTTGAGGTCCATATATGAACTATTAGCGCTGCCGCAGCGAAAATTTAATTATGAAGAGAGTAAAATGGAGGTTTTATGATGAAAGCAACCGGAATTGTAAGGCGCATCGACGACTTGGGGCGAGTGGTCATCCCGAAGGAAATCCGCCGTACGTTGCGTATTCGAGAGGGCGACCCGCTGGAGATATACACCGATACCGAGGGCGGCGTCATCTTCAAGAAGTACTCGCCTGTGGGAGAGCTCTCGCAATTCGCCACGACCTACTCGGATGTACTTTCGCATACATCGAACTTGCCCACCGTGATTTGCGATAGAGACCATGTTGTGGCGGTGGCAGGCCTGTCGAAGAAGGAATACCTCGAGCGCCGAATTACACCATCACTCGAGGACGTAATGGACTCGCGCCAAGGATACATCTACAGCGCCAAGGACAACAACACGCTACTCCCGATTGAGGGCATCGACAAAAAGGCTGCCGTGGCGTTCCCGATAATTGTGGCGGGCGACGTGACCGGTGCCGTGATAATGCTTCAAGATGGAGACAACACCGCGCCCAGCGACACAGAAATAAAACTCACGCAAACCGCCGCCGCATTTCTCGGCAAGCAAATGGAGTAGGAAAAGTCCCCTCACCAATCCAGGTGAGGGGAATATTATTTTTAGCCACCTTGAATGAAAAAGCGCTGCACAAAATCAATAAGGTCTTGCCCGGACAAGCCAAAGCGATTCATTGCCCACTCAAGCATATTTTTAAGGCGAGGGTTGTTAAAGTTCAAGTTGCGCTGTTGGACACTTGCTTCTTGCGGTTCAGTTGTGTTGGAATTGAAGATTTGCTCCAAACCACTTGCTGCTCGCTCTGATGCTCGGTTAAAGTTGTCCTCTTCAATTGCAAAATCAATAGTGTCAACACGTGTTTCACGCATAAGAAACTCGTCGCCGTTGCGTGCACACACGGGTACTCTTGGCGCTACAGTGAGGCTATTTGCTGCTTGGACTGTCACATCACGCGTAGGTCTATCCTCAGTAAAACCTGAAAACTCTATATCACCGCCATCAATAATGCCCGCGCCAGTACCATCGTGTGTAAAAAGATTGGAAGAGGTCGAGTAAACTGTAGAACGCTCGCCTGCGTTAATTCTATTCGCACCCTCAGCCGTTATGGCCCCATCGCCATACACCCGCGTGTTACCATTGCCATCCACCTGCGTGCGACCGTTACCGACCACCTGCGTGTCACCGTCGCCGCGCACCAGCGTACCACCATTGCCATCCACCCGCGTGTTACCATTGCCATCCACCTGCGTGCGACCGTTACCGACCACCCGCGTGTCACCAGCGCCTACCACATACGTGAAACCGGCCCCGTTCACTCGCGTGTCACCATTGCCATCCACCCGCGTGCGACCGTTGCCATTCACCTGCGTGAAACCGTCGCCGCGCACCAGCGTACCACCAGTGCCATCCACATGTGTGTTACCGTTGCCATTCACCCGCGTGCAACCGTTGCCATCCACCTGCGTGAAACCGTCGCCGAACACCCGCGTGACACCATTGCCATCCACCCGTGTGTTACCGTTGCCATTCACCCGCGTGCGACCGTTGCCATCCACCTGCGTGAAACCGTCGCCGCACACCAGCGTACTACCAGTGCCATCCACCTGCGTGAAACCGTCGCCGCACACCAGCGTACTACCAGTGCCATCCACCTGTGTGTCACCGTTTCCTTTCACCCGCGTGTGACCGTTGCCATTCACCTGCGTGGCACCGTTGCCGCGCACCAGCGTATCACCAGCACCATCCACTTGCGTGAAACCGTTGCCAGTCACCGTAGTTTCACCATCACCATACACTTGCGTGAAACCGTCGCCAATAACATATGTGTCGTCGTTGTCGATGATCATGCGATCAGGTTGCGCACTAACAGTATTCGTGTAACTGCCATAAATTTGACTCGATAATCCTACTGCCGCCACCAGCCCCAGTGCAACCAGCTTTTTAGCTGCGCTGTTGCAGACTGACCATATGTCCTCGTGAATGAACTTGTTTTTTTGCATGTATGCATTCCCCCTTTTTTGTTTAGTTTCAATATCGATGATATCACAAATCAACATCTAAGTCAAGCGTATTTTAAATCTTATGGCAAATATATTTACAAAAGAAGATACCTAAGCTCAAGCAAGGAGAGTGTTTTCTAAAATAATCAAATGTGATATAGTAGGAAGAAAAGGGCGGTATAGATATGTACAAGTGCAAAAAGTGCGAATCAAACGAATACGTAAAAGCTGGCTTTGTAAAGGGTGAGCAGCGATACAAATGCAAGAAATGTGGCTGCCGATTTGTGCCAACAAGACATAAAGGTAGAAGCAAACAAGAAAAGATTTTGGCAGTGTGGATGTACGCGCACGGTTTTTCATTTAGAACCATCGCCAAGTTTTTTAAGGTCAACGTTCATTCGTCGTTCGTTTGTTTGAGTGAAAGCTTTTGTAAAAAACAACTATTCTAAACCGGCTCCAATTGACGATAGCGTAGTGATTGAGCTCGACGAAATGTGGCATTTTTTATATTCAAAAAAAGGCAAGTTTGGATTTGGAAAGCTTATTTCCAAACCACAAAACAGCTCATCGATTGGGAGTGCGGAGCTCGAGATTCTGAAACGTTTAGAAAAATGTACGAGCGATAAAAAAGTGGAACTTAAAAGTATTCTTTAGCGATCGATACAGTGTTTATCGTAATTTTATACCACCGGAACATCCGATTCAAACAAAATTCGAAACACATTTAATTGAAAGCGACAATTTTTCTCAACGACGCTGGTTTGCAAGATTTAGACGAAAAACCTGCTGTGTTTCCCGCTCCCTCGACATGATTAATTTGACCATATTTATGAGGCCGTTCATGTCAATAAGTCTATCAGCACAGTTATTTGAGCAACGCTTCCTTCAACGGTGTAAGTCTGGCTTTTGTTTTTTAGCGAAGTATGAGTGCCTTCATAGCATGCTTCTGAGTACGCCGAATATGCGCCAGAGTAGAATTGACGAGCCTTCACGGACCGCTCAACTAAATGCTGAATCCGCTCTCGACTTTTATCGAAGGCTATGTCGAAGCCTACGATTTTCTGTGTATCTCTGCTTACCAACGTTTTTGCTCAATGTCGGCGCGATATAGCTAAATTTTATTGACGACGCGCGCTAATCACCGAATTTCAAGCTAAATGTTTGCTGGCTGACCATGGTTATGACACTGACGCTATCATCAGATGGGTGCTTCAAGCGGGAATGACACCTGTAATTCCTCCGAAGAAAAACCGCAACGCTCTGCGCAACTACGATAAACATATTTACAAGTTGAGACATCTCGTCGAGAATGCATTTTTGCACCTCAAAAGATGGCGCGGTATAGCTACCCGTTACGCTAAAAATGTTGCATTGTTTGTCGCGGCAGTCTAAGTATCGCTCTTTGGCTAAAAATTTATTGACGACACAGTCTAGAAAATTCTCATGACGTGCCTTTAGTTTTACATTCATACGCGAGTTTGCTATAATAAAGATTAATTTATGTGGAGATTTTTGAGGGGCATTTAAAATGAACGATGGCAAGCGATCAGTGCGTGTGTCGGTGGTTCTCCCGGTGCGCAATGAGGAGAAATACATAGCTGAATGCATAGAGTCGGTGTTGAGGCAGGATTTTTGCAAGGACGACATGGAGCTGATTTTGGTTGATGGCGACTCGGAGGACAAAACGGTTGAGATAATAGGACGTTTTGCTAATAAATATAACTTCATAAAGTTGTTAAGAAACCCGCAGCGAACCGTGCAACACGCGCTAAACATCGGAATAAAAAACGCGGTGGGGGAGTACATCATTCGGATGGATGCGCACTCGGAGTATGCAGACGACTACATTTCAAAGTGCGTTGAGTGCCTTGAGAAAACTGGCGCTGAAAATGTCGGTGGGCCGATGATTGCAATAGGTAAAACTCCAATTCAATGCGTAGTGGCTGCCGCTTACCATAGCCCGTTTGCACTCGGAGGAGGAAAGTTCCACGACGAAGACTACGAAGGTTACGCTGATACCGTTTATTTGGGAGCCTTTCGGCGAGAGACATTGTTGAAGCTGGGCTTGTACGACGAGCGACTGCCTTGTAATGAGGATGACGACTTGAATTTTCGCCTCGTGGAGAGCGGCGGAAAGGTGTTCATCACGCCGAAAATTAAGAGTGTGTATTACCCGAGAGCTTCGTACTCGGCGCTTTTTAAGCAATATTTTCGGTATGGCTTTTGGAAGGTCGCTGTGATAAAAAAGCACAAGAAGCCAGCGCGTTTGTCGCACTTGGTGCCCGCCGCGTTCGTAGCGTTCCTCATTTTGAGCTCGATTTTATCGTACTTTAGCAAGCTGGCAGATGATATATCGTCGCTCGTTTTGCTGCTTTACTTCGCTTTGAGCCTGTATTTTTCGCTCAAGAACTCACGTGTGACGTCATTTGCTGACAAGCTGCGGCTGGTTTGGGCACACTTTATCCTGCATACGGCTTATGGGCTGGGCTTTTTGTGCGGAATTTTCAAATTTTGGAGAACTGATTTCTAAATGGAACAAAAATATGAGTTTTCAAGTGACGAATTGCGCAAGTTGCAGATGAAAAACCTAGAAATGGCGCTGTATTTTAGAGACTTTTGCAAGGCAAACGACCTAAAATTTTTCCTCTGTGGAGGCGGCTGCATCGGCGCGGTGCGACACAAGGGGCTCATTCCGTGGGACGACGATCTCGATGTCTTTATGCCGAGGGATGACTACGAAAGATTGGGCACCTTGTGGAAAAAAAAGGCCGACACGAGTCGCTACGCCTACTGCAGGCCGGATGAGGACCACTACTATCGAAATTTGTTTGCCACTATAAATGATAACCGCACGACCTTTATAAAGACGCTTCAGGCAGACCTCGACATTAACCATGGTCTTAGATTGGATATTTTGCCCCTCGATGGCTATCCAAACTCGAAAATTGCCCGCGCTTGTCAAGTCTTTTGGGCGCTCGTTTACTCTATTTTTTGCGCGCAGATACCCCCGACGAACCACGGAAAAGTCATCAATGTTTTGGGCAATATTCTACTTAGTTGCGTGCCGGGTAAAAAAATGCGCTATAAAATTTGGCGCTTTGCCGAGAAAAAAATGTCCAAGCACAAAATTTGCGACTGTAACAACATTACAGAGCTTTGCTCGGGGCCATACTATATGCGCAAAAAATATCCGAAGGCAGCCTTCGAGGAGGCGCTTGAAGTGGAGTTCGAGGGAGAGATGATGCCGATTCCAAAGGGCTACGACGACTATTTGCGGACGGCCTTCGGCGACTACATGCGGCTGCCGCCCGAGGAGAAGCGCGCGCCGCACCACGATGCGGTGTTTTGCGACTTGGAGAACGGCTACGAAAAATACAAAGGTGTATATTATTGCAGAGGTGAAAATAAATGATTTTTGGAGCAGTTTTGGCCGGCGGTATCGGCTCGAGAATGAACATTGCGGACATGCCAAAACAATTCCTAATGCTCGGCAGCAAGCCGATTGTTATTCACTCGGTTGAGAAATTTTTGATGTGCTCGCGCTTCGATAAGATTTACATAGGGGTGCATCCGGATTGGGTTTTGCATATGCGTGACTTGCTCGAGAAGTACAACTTGGACACCGAGCGGCTCATTTGCGTGCCCGGCGGGACAGACAGAAATAGCACGCTTTTTAACATTATTAACCACATTAAGGAAAACTATGGCAACGATGATGATAACATTATTGTGACGCACGACTCAGTGCGGCCGTTTGTGACGAGCAAAATCATCGAGGAAAACATCGACGCGGCTCTGAACTTTGGTGCGTGCGATACCGTGGTCGGTGCAACGGACACCATCGTGATGTCGGAAAACGGCCGCGTGATTTCTAGCGTGCCGAACAGGAAGTTCATGTATCAAGGGCAGACGCCGCAGAGCTTTAAGGTCAACTTGCTGAGCGACTTGTATAACGACCTGAGCGACGAGGAAAAGGCCACCTTGACCGACGCGTGCACGATTTGCGTTGTGCGGAATTATCCGGTGCATTTGGTTGAGGGTTCGGCCTCAAACTTCAAAATAACGACCGTACCGGACTACAAAATCGCGCAGGCGATGGTTGGAGGGCTGCACGTTGATTAGCTGCACATATCAGCTGGTGCACCCGCGCGCGTTCTCCGTGCAGTTTTCCGACATCGCCCTCGACGCCGGAGTCATCGTCAAGCCGCGATATATGGCCCTTTGTCACGCCGATCAGCGCTATTATCTTGGCCAACGTGACGCATCTATTTTGAGGCAAAAACTTCCCATGGCGCTCATCCACGAAAGCTGCGGCGAGGTTGTCTACGATAAGTCTGGCGCCTTTAAGGTCGGCCAAAATGTCGTTATGATTCCCAATGTGCCGGGCGTTGTTCGCGATGGCGAGTACGAAAATTACTCAAGAGGCGCGAGGTTCTTATCGAGTGGCTACGATGGCTTTATGCAAGAATTTATCGCGATGCCGAGTGATCGCCTTGTGCCCTTTGAGGATGTTCCCTTGCAAGTGGCGGCCATTTGCGAGTTCGTGAGTGTAGGCATGCACGCGGCTAGCCGCTTTGACCGGTGCGCGCATCAATATCGTGACACCCTCGCGGTGTGGGGCGACGGCAGCCTGGCCTACGTGGTGGCGTGCATCTTGAAGAATGCGCACAAAAATGCGAAAATTGTTGTTGTGGGCAAGAATCGCGCGAAATTATCCTATTTTTCCTTCGCGGACGAGACTTACTTGATCGACGAGCTGCCAGAAAATTTGCGCATCGACCATGCCTTTGAGTGTGTGGGTTCGCAGGGCAGCTTCTACGCGATAAACGACATTATTCGGCACATCAATCCGCAAGGGACGGTCGTGCTGCTTGGTGTGAGCGAGGATAAGGTTGCGATCAATACGCGCGATATTCTCGAGAAGGGCTTGACGATGCTCGGCTGCAGCCGCTCGGGACGGGCTGATTTCGAGAAGGCTGTTGAGTTCTTGCGAAATAAAGATTTTCAGCATAGATTGTCGGCCATCGTGCACGAGGCGGCAGCGGTCGGGAGCATCGACGACATACATCGGGTGTTCGCCGAGGATGCCGGCACGATGTTCAAGACGGTTTTTGAGTGGAAATTATAGGTGGCAAAAATGGCAAAAGTTAGTGTGATTGTGCCGGTCTACAAGGTCGAGAAATATCTCGAGACCTGCGTGAAGTCCTTGTTGGAGCAGACGTTGACCGACATAGAGATAATTTTAGTGGACGATGGCTCGCCGGATGCGTGCGGTCAGATGTGCGATGACTTTGCAGAGAACGACCCTCGAGTGAAGGTAATTCACAAGGAAAACGGCGGTCTCAGCGATGCCCGAAATGCTGGCATAACCGCGGCGACAAGCCAATATATTGGTTTTGTGGACAGCGATGACTACGTCGCGCCCGACATGTACGCGACCCTCTACGGCGGCATCACGCGGCACGGCGCCGACGTGGCTATTTGCGGCCTTTATGACTGCTATAAGACCAAGAAAATTCCGCAATTTGCTGGCAGTGAACGTTTAATCCTCGACAACGAAGAGGCCTTGGGGTTGGCGCTGGAGGGCATTAAATTTTCTGTCAACGCGGTGAACAAGCTCTATAAGAAGTCACTCTTCGACGAGATAAAATTCCCACAAGGCAAGCTCTCGGAAGATGCCTTCACGATTCCGCAAATACTAGCGCGTGCGCGGACGGTGATCTTTGATTCGCGGCCGAAATATTTCTACGTGCATAGGGGAGAGAGCATCACGACGTCGGCCTTCAAGGCGCAGGATTTCAACGTCGTCGAAGCGTACGAGCAGAATCTGCGGCTGGTCGAGGCGCGCTTCCCGGGGCTGCGGCGGCAGGCCGAGTTTCGGCTCTTGTGGGCGCACATGTACGTGTTCGACAAGATGCTCATGAGCGAGAGTTTTACCGATGTTGAGAGCTACAAGCGAGTGTTGACGCAACTGCGACGGCAAACATTTAAGGTTTTGACGAACCCAATTTTCTCGCTAAAAAGAAAGGCCGTAAGCCTAATTTTGCTGGCAAGTCCAGGCCTTTATGCACGGCTGTTGCGCCGCCAAAAACAGAAAAATTTGGCGTTGCATGAGTGACTATTTCGGGAATGCCCCAAGTGAGCATTTTCCATTGGCTTAGCTGCCAACCTGAGCCGCGAGGCCAAAGAAAATATTATTTTCTTTGTGGCCCAGCGCTCAATGTGTTGAGCGCTGGGCTGGCCGAAGACCCACAGGGCCTTCGGCTCCTCGCGGCCGCTAGATGCGCGATTAGGGCACTACCGACTATTTTTACAAGAAGGATTGTTTTTTACGTGAGTTTGAAAAGATTTTTATTGAGAGAAGGAACGTACGAAGCCCTGCGCAAAGCCTACATCACGGCCTTCATCGCGGCGGTTCTCACGCGAGTTTTGCTGCCGTTCGCCCTCTGCGAGACGCAATTTGTGAACTCGCTGGTTTTTGCCGTTGTGGCCATGTTTGGCGCGGCCGTTGTATGCCTGGATTTGTTCACGAGACGCGTTTTTCTTACGGCGAAAAATGTAGTCTGGTTGGCCTTGTTTTTAGCGATATGCACACTTTCGAGCGTGGTGAACGCCAAGTACGGCGTCATCGGGAATGTTCGAAACTTGGTTTGGTTGGCGATATCGTTTTTTCTTTTGTATCCAATTGACCCGACGAGAACGCTCGACAGCGTGAAAAAGGAGATTAAATACGTCGGCAACATCTTGATTACGGTGTGGTTTTTGGCTTGCGGTGCGTCGCTGGCGATGTTCGCACTGCAGGTGGGCTATTACGTTGATGTTTATCCGGATTCATTCGCGCGCATGGGATTCATTGAGGGGCGACTTTTCGGCGTGTTTGAGGATCCAAACTATGCGGCAGTCGTTGCGATGATTGCGATTATTTACTCGATTTTCAACTTCAAAAATGCTAGAAAAAAGTGGTTAAAGGCGTTTTACGTTTGCGGCATTTGCGTAGATTTTTGCTACATAGTCTTGTCGGGCTCGCGTACAACAGAGGTTGCGGCGATTATTGTGGTATTTTTAGCCGCGTACTTTTTGCTATTAAAGAAATATAACAAAGTGAAATCGAATGCCTTTATTAGGCAAGTTACACTGATTTTAACGGCAATCTTGTGCAGCGCGGCGCTGATCTTTAGCTTTATATTTGCAAGGAAGGCGCTGTCGTATTTGCCAGGGGTCGTTGGCGCGCCGTTTAAGTCGGTGAGCGTGGTGGAGCAAAAGCCTCGAAGGCACATCGACATCACGCGGGATGACGTGAGCAACACGGCGGATATCTCGAATTGCAGGTTCAAAATTTGGCTGAGCGCGCTCGAGGTGTTTAAAAGCAAGCCGCTGCTGGGGACATCTCCACGAAACATGAGAGCATACGCGAAAGCGGCTTTCCCTAACGGCTTCATTGCTCAACGCTCTTACGCGGTCCACAATGCGTACCTCGATGTGCTAACCTCGACGGGGCTTTTGGGCGCCGTGGTAATGTTCATATTTTTGGTGAAATATTTGATAAGTGTATTTCAATTCCTCTTCGTCAATTTGAATAACAAAAATTATGGTTTAGTTTTATTCAGCTTTATAAACGTAGCAACAGTGGCGATCTCGGCGTTTTTCTTGTCGGAGATATTTTTTGTTAACACAATTGGCGTTTTAACGTTTTGGTTAAATTTAGGATACTCGCATTATTTTATTAAAGATGGCACAAACTCACAAAAGGCCAGTGATATCCTATGGAAATGAAAGTTAGCGTGATTGTCCCGATTCATAACGCCGAAAAAACTTTGAGCCAATGTATGGAGAGCATTCTAGCCCAGAGCTATAAAAATTTAGAAATTATCTTAGTAAACGACGGTTCAACAGATAAATCTTTGGAGATTTGTCAAAGTTTCGTAAATATAGACAATAGAGTCGTCGTAATAGATAAAAACAGGGGTGGCGTGTCTTCGGCGAGAAATGGTGGGTTAAGGGTCTCAACAGGCGACTTTATTCAGTTTGTTGATGCAGATGACACCCTCAAGCCCAACATGGAGGCAAAGCTAGTCGAAGCTATGTTGAAGACAAATGCGGACGTTGTGATATGTGGATACGATAGAATTAGCGGTAAATGCGTCAATGCTAAGCGACCTAAAAGCGCTGTTTACAGCGAGGCATCGACTTTTAAAGATACTTTTGTTGAGCTTTATAAAGGTGCCTTTTTTAACGCTCCGTGGAATAAACTGTATCGTCGCGATAAGATAAAAAATCCATTTAATGAGGGATTTTCGATGGGGGAGGACTTGCTTTTTAATTTGTCATATTTCTCAAATTGCAATAAAATATCTATTATAATTGACAATCTTTACAATTACAATGTAGCTTCTCAAGTTAGTTTAGCGGGGAAATATGATGATAGCCTTTTGTCAACTCAGATTATGTTGAATAAAAAAGTGAAAAAATTTTTTGAAAATAAATTTGGATGTAAAGATTTTAGAGCAATCAATGAAGTTTTTGCGAAAGAAATTTATTATTACCTAAAAAAACTCGTAATTTTATCTGGTTATGACAGGCGAGTTGCTCTAGAAAAAATAAACGCTTGCTTAAATAGTGAAGACGTCAAAAAAATGCTTAGTAATGTGACATTATCAGATACTCAAGTCGCCATTGTTTGCGCGCTGATGCGCTTAAAATGGAGCTATGCAATATATTTGTTTTTTAAATTGAAAAGCTTTATAAATAAAAATGGACTGAGATAAAAAACTTTTTGTAAAGTAAAGGAACTTTCTAAATGAGAACAAAAAATTCGATTATTAACACACTAGTGGGATTGGGTTCGTATGCGATTTTGCTGTTGGGACCGGTAGTTCTAAGCCCAATCGTAGCGAGCCTTGGCAGCGAAATTCTCGGCATACAAAAGACCTTTATGGATACGGTAGCGCTTTTGAATATAATCGAGCTGGGAATTAGCTTTGGCGTAATATACAAGCTGTACAAGCCGATTGCTGAGAATGACACCGAGAAAATCGCTATTCTGCTGAATTTTTACAAGAATACATTCAAAGTAATCGCTTCGATTTTATTGGCATTGGGCTTATTGACGGCGATAATTATCCCGAAACTTGCACCTGCACACGACGCGAACAAATTTACTGATAGATGGCTCAGCGCGATGTTTTTGCTGTATTTGGCCGACACTTTGGCGACGTATCTGTTTGGCCACAAGCGCGCGATGCTGATTGCCGACCAGCGCAATTACCTGGTGAGTATTAGCAAAACCGGCTGCCAGCTGATGATGTTCATCTTGCAATTCGTTGCAGTGATGCACTTTCGGTCGTTCGAGTTGTATGTAATTGCGCGCTTGAGTTGCACCTTGCTCGACAGCATTTTGGTGCACACAATGTACAAAATTAGATATAAAAATATAGACCTACGGACGAAAAAAAAGCTCGAGAAAGGCGAGCGCGACGATTTATTTAGAAATTTGGGTGCGCTTTTCTACCACAAGATCGGCTACCAGAGCCTGGCATCGGGCTCGACGCTGATCATCACCAGCAACCTCGGCGAGGCGGTCACCGGCATGTACTACCCGTACACGCTAATTACGAACGGCCTGATGAGCATCACCGACCAGGTTTTTAACGCGATTTTGACAAGTTTTGGCAACCTCCTCGTGAAGGCGACGCAAGGCCAAGTACATAACATTTACAAGAAAATTTTCTTCCTCAACCACGTAATTTACTCGTTTTTCTCGGTGTCGCTGTTCTGCCTCGTCGGGCCGTTCATCCGCCTGTGGATGGGCGACGCGTTCCTATTCCCGATGTCGACTCTGATTTTAATCGTGGTAAATTTCTACACATTCGGCATGAGAAAATCGATAACGATGGTAAAAAATAGCGCCGGACTTTATCGCCCAGACAGACATTTCGCGCTCATCGAGGCGGCCCTTAACATAGGTTTGGCGATGCTTTTAGTCGGAGACTTTGGCCTCAACGGTGTGCTTATCGCGAACATTATTAGCTCGCTGTGCATCCCCTTTTGGACCCAGCCCTACGTCGTTTACAAGAATGTTTTCAACCGATCCGTTGTTGACTATTACAAAAAGCACGCGATTTACGCCGCCATTACGCTGCTATCGACCGTTTTGACCTATTTTTTGTGTTCACTCTCAAGTGCAACTGGATTTATGAGGCTTATTTCAAACGGCCTGGTTTGCCTTGTTGTCCCGAACGCAATTAACGCGCTCATCTTCCGCAAGACCGACGAGTATCAGTACTTGCGCGGCATCGCGAGGAATGTATTTAAGCAGTTTAGGATGAGAAATAGTTAAAGATCAAGCCAGCTGGCGCCGCGAGGCGCAGAAGGCCCTACGGGCCTTCTGCCAACCCAGAGCGCAACTACGTTGGGCTCTGGGCTACAAAGAAAATAAAAATTTATTTTCTTTGTAGCCTCGCGGCCGCAGCTGGCTCAGCCAAAAGAAAGTTCTCCATTAGGAGATTTAAGTGACAGCCAAGCCGGTTGTCACTTTGTTTTTTGCTATTTGAAATTGTAGAAATCGTTCTCGAACCAAACCTTTGGCGCGACGAACTCTTTGCCGTTCAGGTAGCCGAGGACTCCCGCTGGTGTCGAGAATTCAAACCTTAGCTTGTGCGAGTAAAGAGCCTGCCACTTGTAGTTTTTCTCCTTGTTGAGCGAGTTTTTGCCGTACTTGCTGTCGCCGAGGAGTGGGTGTCCGAGGAAGGCCATGTGTGCTCGAATCTGATGTGTCCGGCCGGTTAGAAGCTCGACCTCAAGCAAGCTAAAGCCGCCTTTTTCCGCGATGACCCGATATTTTGTCTTTATCGTCTTGGTATTTTCGCGCGGCTGAGAATGAATATAGACGCGATTTTGCTTCTCATTTTTCTCGAGATAAGCCGTTAAAGTATCGTCTTTTTTCTTGAAGGTCGAATGCACGATGCAAAGATAAAATTTTTTTAGCTCGCGAGCCTTCATTTTTTGATTTAAAATTCGAAGGCTTTCGGCATTCTTGGCCGCGATGACGATGCCGCCGGTGTTTCGGTCAATGCGGTTTACAAGGGCCGGTACGAAAGAATTTTCCTCACGCGGGTCGAACTCGCCCTTCTTGTAAAGATAGTGCTGGATGCGCGCGATGAGAGAGTCGGAGTGGTAATTCTCGTCCGGGTGTACGATGAGCCCCGGCTTCTTGTTTACGAGCAAGATATTCTCATCCTCGTAGATGATGTCGAGACTGCTCGGCGCGTTGTGAAAGTCATACTCGTCGAAGCTTGCCTCGAGAAATTCGTCCTTTATGTAGAGTGTCAAAATATCGCCCTCGAGGAGTTTTGTGTCTGGCTTGCAACGCTTTGCGTTTATCTTGATGTCTTTTTTGCGAATCGCTTTATACATTAACGAAGCGGGTAGGTTTTTAAAGGTTTTCGCCAAAAACTTGTCTACGCGTTGGCCGGCGTCATTCTTATTTATTTTCAGCTCTTTCATCGTCAAGTGGTCTCCTTTTTCGCTAATCTTATCATTATACCATGTTTTGTGTCGCGGGGAGTGTCTTGTTTTTTGAGCTTGGCTTGTGCGAACCCGAGGCCAAAGAAAATAAATTTCGAAGAAAATGACTTGTTTAAAGCGATAAAATACGAGGTTATGTTTTTAGCATCAAAGTTAAATCAATTCTGCCCCATCATTTGCTACTCATTGACTTCAGCGCTTTCGACTGTTACTTCCGCAGTAAATTCAAGGGGAAGCCAAAATTTTTTTCCATCTGGTAATTTCAATGGTGCACAGTATCAGTAAAATTTGGTGGATTAATTTAAAATCGCAATTGCTAAATTTTCATATATCCGATGCGATCTCTATGCATAAACAGCAGTAGAGAGTGTTTATGCATCTGCAAATTCTTTGAATAGCAGTAGGTTTTTCGGACAAACCTCGTAAGATAGTGGCGCAAAAGCCGGTTCATACGCTCAACGGTGGGCATATGCGCTTTTCCAGTGAGATGTTTTGTGGGGGCGATGAGATTGCATGCCAATGGTTCGATGTGTAAAAATTTGCATCAATATGGCTAATTTTATTCGCGAGTTTTTTGGAAGTGTTTTGTTTCTCGAGTGCCAACAAGCCGCTTTGTGTCGCGGTCTACTGATGTCCAGAGCCAGATGTTTTTTTAAATTTACGCACAACTCATCGAGCTCCCAAAATATCGACTTTTTCGTCTTTTTTAGGAACTTTCTCTAATTCAACGCCGGCTTTTTTTACCCAGTTTATGACAGAAACATGGCTGACTTTAAGAATTCTTTCGATTCTCCTAAAGCCATTTCCTTCCAAATACAACTGTATTGCTTTTCGTCTGATATGCTCCAGGTAGCCGCGTTGTCCTACCGTGTAGTGACATCCACATTTTTTGCATAGATATCGCTGTTTTTGGTTGTTGAATCCGCTTTTTACTCGTTTTTCGCTCCCGCATTTCGGGCATTTAAGTTCTTTATCCATACACTCATTTTAAACTATATATCGGTTTTTAGCAATGTCTTAAATTTTATTGACAACACTCGCTAATCGCCGAATTTCAAGCTGAATATTTGATGGCCGACCGTGGTTATGACTATGATAAGCACCCCTATAAACTTCGTCATCTTGTTAAAAATGCATTTTTGCACCTTAAGAAATGGCGCGGTATAGCCGCTCGTTACGTAAAAATGTTGCATCTTTTGTCGCGTCAGTTCAAATTAGATGCATCGCTATATGTGTGAGCGAAAAACGAGTAAAAAGCAGATCCAAAAAACAAAAAACAGCGGTGTTTGGTAAAAATTGTGGTCAACTATACAGTGGGATAGCGCGGTTACCCGGAAAATATAATATGAAAAGCAATATAGTTGCATTTGGAAGGAAAGGGTTTTAGAAGAAATGAAAAAAGCTTAAAGTTAGCCACGCTTCTGTGACGAATCTGCCAAAAAGCGGACACGAAACCCACAAAAAGATCCCAAAAGACGAAAAAGTCGATGTTTTGGCGCTAGATGAGTTGTGTGTACATAAAAAACATCTGGCTCTGGACATCAGTAGACCGCGACACAAAGCGGCTTGTTGGATTTTACGTCGGAATTCAAGGAACAAAATTAGTCATATTGGCGCAAAGTTTTATGCATCAGACCATTGGCAGGCCTACAATCTCATCGCCCCCACAAAACATCTCTCTGGAAAAGCACACACACCGTCGACTTATGAATAACTACCTCGCGAGATTTGCCCGAAAAAACTATTGCTATTCGAAGAGCCTGCAGATAATTAAGTGCTCTCTTTTGCTATTTATGCATAGGGATTTTATTGGATGCATGAAAACTTAGCAATGCCTTATTTTTAAATGTTATCAGCCTACACAAACGAATAAATTAAAATTCCAGTAAGGATTAAAATTAAAGAAAAAAACTTTTTTTTCGTTAACTTTTCTTTAAAAACAACTACTCCGAAAAAGGTAATGTAAATATAACTTGTTGCCTCAAGGGCGGGGCCTAGCGACAAAGGAATAACTTTGTATGCAAAAATTGATAAAAAAGTTGTTCCGAAAAATATAACATAAGCTCCTAAAACTAACGGATTCAAATACTCTTGCCAAAAATTATCATACTTTCTTAAGCTTGCCTTTTTTAGCATAACCTGTGAAATTGAGCTTATGAAAACGCCCAGCAACAATATGCCTGAATAAAATAAAACTTCACTACTCATCGACATTTGCCTCATCTAAATTACTTGATTTTGTGTATAAAACAATGCCTAGTATGATTAAAACTGCGCCCAGAACCTTCCCGAAAGTTATTGCCTCGCCGAAAATAATTGCCCCCAAAAAGATACCCCAAACTACAGTCACTGCTTTATTTGCGAACGCTGTTGTTAGCGGCAATACCTTGATTATCTTTTGCCAGGCAATCGCATATACAAACAAAATTAGGAGGACAACTCCATAGTAAAAGAGAAACGGAACACTCAAAAAAGTTTGCATTCCAGCTAACTTGCTGAAAACACCTCCGCATGAATACACGAGCAGTAATAGATGTAAAAAAATCAAAGTCTTAATTTTCACCCAGGAACCCACCATTCAATCAACTATAAAGTGTTTTTTATTATCTTCGATGATTTTTCAAGAGCTTGTCTTTCCGCCAGGTCTAGCTCTTCAATGATAATTTTTTCTACACCATTTTTACCAACTACGCAAGGAACACTCAACGCCAAGTCAGACAAACCATATTCTCCGTGCAAGTCGATCGAAGCACTAAGCACTTTCTTCCTATCATTTTTTATCGCATCAATGATATTGGAAATGCTGGTCGCTATCCCATAGTTTGTCCGAATTTTTCCCTCAATTATACGCGTGCTCATGGTTCTAGTGTCATTCGCCAACTTTTGCTTAATCGACTCATCAAGCGCTATTTTTTTACTTGCACAAAAGCTGTCAATCGGCATACCATCAACGTTTACCGTGCTCCATAGCGCAACTTGAGAATCGCCATGCTCACCAATAACCCTCGCATCAACTTTCTTGAAATTTTGAGTGCCTATGTACTCCGAAATGACATTTGTAAAACGCATACTGTCTAAAGAACAGCCAGTCCCAAATACCGTACCTTTAGGCAAATTAAGCCACTCTATCATTTTGTAAGTTATAACGTCTACAGGATTCGAAACAATCAGCACGATGCCTTTTGTATAGTATTTTTTTATCTCGTCCGCAACCGTTTTTGCGATCTTCACGTTATCATTGACCATGTCGAGCCGAGTCTCATTTAGCTTTCTGCCTCGACCACAAGTCACCACTATAACGTCGCTATCTTTTATGTCGCAATAATCGCCCGCCACGACCCTGCAGTTGCAAATTTCCTTCAAGCTACAGTGTATATCAAGCCTTTCGGCCTCTGACACGGATTTATTCCTATCTATGAGAACTATCTCCGTCGCGATGTTCCTTAACATCAAGGCATAGGCGGTGCTCGCCCCTACAAAGCCCGCGCCAATAATACTAACTTTAAAATCTCTTTTTTGATTTTCTGCCACAGTCCTGTCTCCTTACAGCACGCTAAATTTTCTGGATAATTCTCGAATTAAGTCATAGCCGTCCCAAACTAACGTGAAATCCATTGATTTTCCCATCGGTACCGCACGATCCACCCCAAACGGACGGCAATTTAAGAAAAACTCTTTTATTACAGTAGTACTCAACCCAAAATAAGTCAAGGTCTGGCATTTAACGTCGCATAACGGCAAGATATCTGCAAGCTCATTTGCATCATATTCAAAGAAGAAACCGCTATTATACTTATAATCCATCAGATTTTCAAATAAATTCTCTAGTTTTACGCGGGTTATGAGTTGATCTTCTTGTTGCATTAGGTGAACATCGTGCTCTGCCGCTACTTTAAACAATGCATTTAGCTTCCCAACTACTTGAACGGGCTTTATTTGATACTTGTTTTTAACAAGCTCGTGTATGCTTTGCCAAAAAATTTTCTTAGCCTTTTCTTTCTCGCCACCAAGCCAAATAATTATCCGCGGGGACGTGCACGCATTTTGGTCAGTAAAGAACGTGTCGTTGTAAAAATCGATAGCAATATTTTCTTTGTTAGCCATTTTTAGGTACGCATCAGCATCTATCACGGCTATCGAGTGTCTGTCGGAAAAGGTTATTTCCGTCGCACGAGGACTTAATGGTGATTGGCGAATATTTTCAATCGTCTGGTCTCCACCCCAAATAACTCTCGTATGACAAATCGACGAAAAGAAGTCCGTAATTTGCTTGTCAGAGGCGTACTTCACCATGCAAATGTACGGCGCTAAATGCGCGAACTCCCCAGACAAAAGCTCATTAATGCACGCACATATTATTTGAACTTGCGCAAAATCTTTTGCCGGAAGGCGAACAATGTTTGCATTCCCAGCAAGTAAGCCGCTTGCAAAGCTAAACGCAAAATTCACCGGCACATTAGAAGGCGTGCTATGAAAAACTATACCTCGGCCTAGCCGAGTTGATAAATCATCATATTTTTCTTTCTCTTTTAGGAGCGCTGCTCTCCTGCACCAAAAACCAAAAGTCGCAATGTCGGAGTATTCCTTGCCATAAATCATAAACTTCTTTGATAGCGCATTGAGAAAAGCTATTGCTTCCTCGGAAAAAGGAACTAATGGCCTTAATTTTTGCATCTTTTCAAGCGTTTTTTCATCGCCAACCACAAACGTCAAATTATTAAAACTTGCTTGCATAAGTATCGCTGCACCCTCTAATCTCCGCATTTTTTAGCCTACCATTAACTTTAAAGTACTTGCCAAGGCGGCCACATGGACAATCATCTTCGCCCAAAATCACACCTTCATCCTCCGTCAAAAGAGAATGCCCAGGATAAGATACTGGCAAAAGCGAAACCACTTGAATAATGCCCGGCTCGCCAAAGGCGCAAGGCTGTAAATCTATCGCTCTTCTGGTGATTACGTCTGAAAACACGCTGGCGTGCAAGTGTCCATACTCACAGGCCATATAAATACAACCGGTTTGCTCCACCATACCATAGTAATCATGAATATCGCTTAAGCCGCACACGCTTTCAAGTCTGTCTTTAAACTCAGCATGCGATACCGCTTCTGAGGCGAGTTTTTTCCAGCCTCCACCGTGAATTAAAATTCCCTTCGATAGATCAAACTTTTTATTCGCATTTAAAAGCTCTTTATAAAAATGCTGCCAAATCATAAAAGTAAATCCAAATATCAGGATCTTTTTACCTTTATGTTTGTCTAAAAATTTTTCTATCTCATCCACATTTAGGCTCATGTCGTCGTTTAGCGCATAGGTCTTATCCGCGCCAAAGATAGAAAAGCCTAAAATTCCAGCACCTCTGGCCGAAAACATCTTTCTATCTTTAATTACAGATGGACAATCAATAATCAGCATCGGCAATCTAGCCGAACCGGTGAATTGAGACACGATATTCACTAAGGTCTTCTGCTGATTATTCGCGGTCTGCCTATCAACAAATATCTTGGACACAGCTTGCCCGGTTGTCCCTGAGGATGTCATCACCTTGAAAACATCTTTTTGCTCTACGCTTTTTAGTTCCAGCTCTTTGAAAAGGCTTACTGGAACAAACGGCAAGTCATAATAGCTTTTTATTTTTGAATCATCAAAGCTAATCGCCTGCAACATATTTCTATACATATCGCAGCTTTGATAATGATGTTTCGTCAAAGCTAAAAGATTTTCCGTCAAGAAGTTTTCTTTTTGACTCTTGCTAAAGGAAAATGGAGCTGTACTTAATATTTTCTCGTAGTCAATCATAATGCTCCTCCAAACTTGGATACAAAACTTTCCCGGATTCATTTCGAGGAATTTCTTCAATAAACTTTACTTTAAATGCGGAGTGATTTATCCCTGTCTTCTGCGAAATAAAATGCAAAATCTCGTCAACTTTATTTTGAGAGTCCACAAATATATACATACAGTCATCCATTCCGCAACAAGCACAGTCGAGCTCTTTAAATTCAGTTTTTATTAATTGCTCTGTCTCATCCAAGTTAACGCGATTTCCAAATATCTTCAAAAACCGTTTTTTTCTTCCAACAATGTAGTAAAAACCTTCCTCATCAAATTTTGCCATATCACCGGTATGCAAAACACCATTTCTCTCGTCGCCCTTAGCCAGGTCTTCCCTACTCTCGGCATAGCCCAAAGTAACATTGTCTCCCTTATATACTAGTTCCCCGGCTACATTCGGCTGAGTAATTTTTTGACCGTCTTCCCCTTCGAGCGAAAACTCTCCGCCTGGAACAGCTATACCTATGCTGCCTGCCTTTTCCAACGATTTCTCCTGCGGTAAATACGACATTCTTGCGGTTGCCTCAGTTTGGCCGTACATCACCACGAAATTTTTATCGTTATCTAAGGCGTACTTTGCGAATTTTTCATGCAGAGCTAACGGCAATCTTCCTCCAGCTTGAGTCATCGTCTTTAAATACGGTAAATTCATTCTGAAAAAACGCAATTTATCTAACATCTCATAGGTATATGGGACTCCTCCGAATGACGTCACCTTATATTCTTTTAGCTGAGTCCAGAAATCTTTTTGCATTAGCGTTTTTTCAGTCAAAACAATTGTAGCACCGACTAGCAAATGGCTATTAATAATTGACAATCCATACGTGTAATTCATCGGTAAAGTCGTAATTGCACTTTCAATTGATGTTAAATCCAAGTACTTCGCAATCGCATCCATATTGGACTGCACATTAACATAACTTTGCCTAACTAACTTAAAGCTTCCCGTTGAGCCAGATGTTGTCAACAAAAGCGCTAAATCCTCATGCAAACGCTTATTAACATGAAGATTCGTTTTTACTAAGCAATATTCACAAGAGGAGTAAACCACATCGTATCCACAAAAATTTGCTACTTTGCTTGACGGCAACCACAAATATTCTGGACTATAAGTTTCTACTAAATTTTTCAAAAGTTTGATGTCTAAATTTGCATCTACCATTAGCGGCACCACGCGGTTATTCAAGAACGTTATGTACCCAACTAAAGAACCTAACGTATTTGAACACAAATTGAACACAAGGCTCCTACT
Source organism: Acutalibacteraceae bacterium (assembly GCA_045543505.1). Taxonomy (GTDB): domain Bacteria; phylum Bacillota; class Clostridia; order Oscillospirales; family Acutalibacteraceae; genus CAG-557. Next base: position 27,417 of record JAZQMR010000037.1, read on the forward strand.
AGGAAGATACCCCTTCAGTTGTTCTGAAAGGGTACAAATCTCGTCGTAAGAAAATTCTTTGCCAGACTCCTCTATGACGGCAATGTTCTCTTTAAATTTATTTAAGTTCCACATCATACTTAGCAAGAATCTCCTTACCTTTTTCAAACGAGCTAAAATCTATAATGTCATCCGTGTCCATCATTATGTTGAAGGTTTCCTCCAAGGCTGCAATCAAACTCATATGGCCAACAGAATCCCACTCACCAATAGCCTGATACTCCAGCCCTTCTGTTTGCTCCTTCGTAATGTTAAATGTCTCCTCGAATGCTTTTGTGTATTTCTCTAAGTTTGTCATGATAAAGTTTACCTCTCTATATTTTAGTGTTTATATTATTGCGCTTCCATCGACGCCCAATATTTGTCCAGTAATATAACTTGACATATCAGACGCTAGAAAAACGCAAGCGTTTGCGACATCTTCTGGCGTTCCTATTCTAGCCATTCTTATATTTTCTATTTTTTCTTTCTGCTGTGTCTCTGCTACAGCTCGAAACAAATCGGTGTCTATAACGCCAGGCGCAATTGCATTTACTCTTATGTTATATGGCGCAAGTTCCTTAGCCGCTGTTTTTGTTAGCGATATAATAGCACCTTTTGAGGACGAATAAGCCACCTGTCCCCTGTTTCCCTCTACACCAACTATACTGGATATGTTTATTATACTACCAAACTTTTGTCGCATCATAATCTTTGCGGAAAATTGAAGCAACTTAATCGGCGCAAAAACATTAACCTTGAAAGTTTCCTCCACCAAGCCATCAGATATCATTCCGATGAGAGCGTCTTTCATCATCCCCGCGTTATTAACCAACGCATCTAGCTTTAATTTTTGATTTTGGATTTCTCGGCAGGCCCTATTTATAGAACCGCTATCTTTTAAGTCAAAATGTACCGGCCAAATCTCTACATTGAAGTTCTGCGCAACTTCGCTAATCATATTCTCGAACTCAACACTTTTGCACCTTGCATGTGCCCATATGTTTGCACCATTTCTTGCGCATTCTACAAGCATAGCTTTTCCTATGCCCCTGTTAGTTCCTGTGATAAAAATATTTTTACCTTTTAACAGCATTATGTTTTTATCTCCTTAAGAGCAATGTTTAATAAATACATGGCAAACATCTTTAGCATTAAATCCCAACGAAAGATGAACATGCAAAGTGTTTACGTTATTTAAGGAAATGTAAGTAGACATTTTTTTATAATTTCGTCTTATGGCTTCTTTTAAAGGCTTTTCTAAAGTACTTAACCCTAAACCAGAATTTAAGAAGTCTCTATACATTCCGACTAAAAACGGATAGCATGTGCTGTTGCCAATATCTTTAAATGTGAAGAACCCTACGGACTTATCTTTATGTGTTATTTTAAAGGCCTCCGTACCTTTGTCAAGCTCATCTGATATCCAATTTATATACCTGTTCGCAGCTTGCTCGTGAGTAAAATGAGGATCTATATAAATTCTATCTGTGCTAAATACACCTTTTTTTATTTCGCAGAAAAGCTCCTCGATGTCATCTTTTTCCATCATAGAGTAAGATAAACTATCCATAATTCGTTGCTGAATTGGGTTTAGTTTTATGTCTTTCAAGTCGTGCGTTAGATTTATGCTCGATTCGACATACGTGTATCCCATTTCCTGCAGCAAAAACATAACATCAAATTTGCCGCTCGGAACCTTTACTACAGTATATTGGCTTTCATTTTGAGGTAACTCTTTTCTTATTTTTTCTATAGTGTCATCTTTCTCGATTTTTATTTCCCGACAATCTACGCCTAGATTTCGCTTTTCCCATATTGCATCAACAACTTTCAAAAGATATCACCTCAATTTTTAATATATAAACACCCAAAATCAGTTAAACCTTGTTGCTCATATCCCTCTATGGGTTGGTCGGTATTAAGCAACAAATATTTGCTTTTTAAATTCTCTAGCGGTCTCTCATACAACCACTGGATTCCTATACCCGGATGTAAGTTGGACCACAGCTCAAAATTAAACCAATTGTCTGTTGCTAACGTATTTTCAAAAGGATTTTCTGCGTCCTCATTATATTTTATTACAGTTTGAATTAATTGAAAGTCTCTCTTTTCGACTTTGATAAAACGATTAACAATCTCTGGAGAGTTAGGCTGAGGAAACATTTTTAAATTAAATATAAAAAATACACCAAAAAGAAAAGAAAAAAATTTAAATGAAAAAAATCTTTTATGAATAACTAAATTAACTACTGATATCCACAAAATAGGAGCCAATGTCCGATATTCTCGAAAAGAATGCACATCATAAATAAGCAAAATAATAACAAGAGGAAAAAACAATAAACAAAATTGGATAACATAAAAAGCATCCGGCTTATCTTTGAGAGACAACGACATGAAGTTTTTCCTGCTTTTTTTGAATGCTATTTTTATAAAGATTAAGCCAAAATATATCGTTAATATCATCAAACAAATCAGCCTAAAACTAACTTCTATTTTACTTGCAGAATTTAAGCTAAACAGATTTTTCACATTATTTATAAAATTAAAACGAATCCCATCTAACATAGCTTTTACATTTGATGTATGCATAACACTATACAAGACACCAAATGGATACGGCGCAGTAAATAAAGACACAACAAAATAAAGTCCGCCAGAATACAAAATCCAAAATAGAAATAACTTAGCAAATTTTCTACTGAAATGAAAGTCACTTAAAGCAAATACCGGAGCTAAAAGCAAAACAATGTATATAATTCTATAGAAACAGCAAATCGTTCCAAAAATCAGCGTTAAGATTAAAAATACTTTTTTTGTTCTGCCATCAGAGACGCAAACTTTATAGAATGAAGCAAAAAATAAAGATAACAATCCATAATTTAACATTTCAGTCATAGCCGTTAGCGCGAACCACATAGCCGGAGTAAAAAATAAATATACTCCTAAAAAACAAAAGGTTTGAGCGGCACTTGGTCTAAGAATAAAAACCACACCTAAAAAACAAATCGCTGTAAAAAGCATATTAGCAAGTACAATTCCGTTTTCTGGCCAATTTAAAACTTTTGCAAAAGGAAAATAAAGTAATGCCGGAAAAAATCCATGCGTGCTAAAACACCCTATTTTAGGAGTTAATTCATTTATACCAATGTATCCAGTCTTAAAGCCATAATGCACAAAAGAATAGATTTCCCTCCAAAAACCAATCTCATCACTCCAAATTGGCCGACCAGCAAATGCATTTTGCTTTAAAATAAAAGATAATATAGCTAACAAAATTACTGGAGATAAGATAAAACAAATATAAGAAAAGTGTTTTAAAATTTTACGGCTATTTAAATTTAACATTAATAATATGAACCTCCGTATAACAATACAATATAATAGCTTACCCAAGAAAGTACATGCATACCTAAAACTGCAGATATCACCGTTAAACGATATACAGTTGTTGTCTTAATTTTACTTAAAAGTTTATACAGAGAAACAACAAACAATACGCCAACTGCAAACTGAGCTCCCCAACCAAAATTACCATCCATCAGCCGCACTCCTGTTTCATACAAAAGGGCATAAATAGCAATATTAAAGCTACCTAGCAACCAACCAAATCCGTAGATCTTATCTTTTATTAAATCTCTGTAATTAAAAATTAAAACAACTAATGGAAAAGCAACGGATAACAACAATGCTGTATATGGATTTTTGGTATATATACTCCAGACCTTAAAAAGTCCAAAAGCTAATTTACTGTTATCGTCAAAAAGCTGACTTTTTTGCCACAATATTAAAGCCAATGCAGGAAAAACCGTTGTTCCAAAAACTAAATAATTAAAAATATTTTTGCCTTTACCATTTATGAAGTCAAAAATCATAATGATTAACATACAAAAAGCAAACGCAAGAGTAAAGCTAGGTTTAAACCAAGTAGCTAAAAACAATGATACTGAAAAGCCAAGCCATTCTAAAAAAGAAATTTTTCTAGCATGATACTTTCTAAACAACTTAAAAAATAGCAATAACGATAGTAATGCAAATGGCTTCATAGCAATATATGTTGAGTTATGGTATAGATTAAAAGTCAACATTCCTAAGTAGCGATGTTCGTTTATGACCGGGATGTATATCGGCATGGACATATTACAGATTAAAGCAGCTAGATACAGTTTTTCGTTGCTTATTTTTCCATGCACCAAATGTTTTAACAATATAAAGGTGAAATATATACTAACCAAGGAAAACAACGTTAAAGTAAGAGAAATTAGAAAGCATCTATGAGGAAGCCTCCAAAGAAATCCTAAAATTACATACATTAAGCTATAGGCACTTCCTGGTTGCAAACCGGCACGTATATGCGCAGGTAAATCTGATAATTTTACGTTGACAACGCCATCATATTTAGCTTGTTCTCTAAATAAAAAAATTAAACTTAAAGCGTAAACGATAGTTATAATCGCAGATAAAAACACATTAATTGAAAAATATTTTCTTTTCGTCATTGCTTTCGTCACACTCCGTTTTTTTCTTCAGGTTTATACCGCTTTTCACAACATATTGCGGGGCATTATTTAAGTTAATAAAAATCCGGCCTACGTACTCACCTATCATACCAATAACCATCAGCGTTAAACCGCTAAAAAATGTCAACAGTGAAACAATGCTACTATAGCCGATAGCAATATCAGGCGTAACAAACAGCTTATTTATAACAGTATACAAGCCAAAAATAAACCCAATAAAAGCAAATATTACGCCGGCGATGGATGTAATTCTCAGCGGCTTTACCGAAAAAGACGTGAAACCATTGAGCCAAAGGGCTAAAAGCTTCTTTAAGCTATAATTGCTCTTTCCCTCCTGACGCTCATTCTCTTCCATCTTAACGTTCGCGATATTAGAGGTTGTCCTTAGCAACAAGCCAGCTATATACGGATAACAATTTTGATATTTTATCATCTCGTCAACGACAAACCTCTTAATAGCACCAAAATTGCTAAGGCTTAATCTTTTGGGTTTGCCTATCAAGTGCTCAGCCATTATGTCATTCACTTTGCTGCCAAAGTTCTTAAAACGAGACTGCTTTTTTATGCCATAGTCAGCAATTGAAACATCAAAACCGTTCCTTAGCGGCCCTATCAAATCAAAAACCTTTTCAGCAGGACATTGCCCGTCATCATCAAGATATATAACGATATCTCCGCTGGAGTAGCGAAATCCCGCCATCAACGCTGCGTGTTGGCCAAAGTTTTTTGCAAAATTTATAGCAATTATATTTTCATCACATCGCGCTAACTGCTCTATCACAAGGCTTGTCCCATCCTTAGAAAAATCATTGACCAGAATAATCTCATAGCTAAAGTTTTCATCGCTAGCAACTGCCGTTTTTATCGAGTTAACCACATCAGTTATGGTCTTTTCGGAGTTATAACACGGTATGACAAACGATAATTTGCTCACAATAGCCCATCCAATCTTATTTGATAAAAAATCTTGAATTTTGCGGGAGTCCCCTAAGCGAGCATCTGGCAGCCGCGAGGCGCCGAATGCCCGCAGGGCCTTCGGCCAGCCCAGCGCTCAACTTTGTTGAGCGCTGGGCCACAAAGAAAATAATATTTTCTTTGGCCTCGCGGCCCGGCTGCAGCAGCTAATTCAAGTGGGAATGCTCACTTAGGGCACTTCTAATTTTGCTAATTATAAACTCCACATCCGAAGGTTTTATGCCGTAGTAAAGTGGCAACCTTATGATACGTTCGCTTTCTTTGGTCGTAAATTTATCTTCGCCGTTAAACCTACAATATTTCAGGCCTGCAGGCGCAGAATGAAGTGGAATATAATGGAAAACTGCACATATTCCATTGTCCTTCAAGTAAGAAAGCAGCCTCGTGCGAACATCAAGATGTTGCACTTTAATGTAAAACATGTGTGCGTTATGAAGGCAACCTTCTGGGATGAAAGGCAGCTCTAAAAGGCCTGCCTCCGCCAAACTCTTTAGTCCCTCGTAATATAATTTCCAGGTTGCCATACGATTATCATAAATTTTCTCAGCCATCTCGAGTTGCGCCCACAAGCAAGCCGCATTTATGTCGCTCGGCAAGTATGAAGAGCCTTTATTTACCCAGGTATATTTGTCAACTTGACCTCTAAAGAACTTGCTCCGATCCGTACCCTTTTCCCGGATTATCTCGGCCAACTCAGCGTCCTTTTGGTCTTTTAAGAGGAGCGCTCCCCCCTCGCCCATGCTATAATTTTTTGTCTCATGGAAGCTGTAGCACCCATAGTCGCCAATTGTCCCGAGCGCTTGCCCCTTATAGTAACTCATTACACCTTGAGCGGCATCCTCAACTACTTTTAAGTTGTATTTTTGAGCGAGCTCCATTATTTTATTCATCTCGCACGACACACCCGCATAATGGACTGGCACGATAGCCTTTGTTTTCGGAGTTATCGCGGCTTCAATTAGATTCTCATCGATGTTCATGGTATCAGGCCTAATGTCAACAAAAACGACCCTTGCGCCGCGCAGCACAAAGGCATTTGCCGTGGACACAAAAGTATACGACGGCATTATCACTTCATCGCCCGGCTGTATGTCGCACAACATAGCTGCCATTTCCAGCGCGCTCGTGCAAGAAGTGGTCAACAGCGCTCTTGTCGCACCGGTTTTCTCCTCAAACCAACGGTTACATAGTTTTGTAAATTCTCCGTCACCGCAAACTTTCTTATTGTCGTAGGCCTTTTTTATATAGTCCAGTTCAGTGCCAATAAAGGGTGGTTCATTAAAGTTAATCATACTTGCTCCTCTACGTGAACTTTTATGATGGTAAATAAACTAAGATGTACATATCAACTACTATAAAAGCTAAAACCGAACATAGTGCGCCAACAAAAGCATACTGCTGATGCCTTGGTAGCAATTTCTTTGTAAAAAACTCGAACCCTTTAGCAACAAAATAAGCAATTGCCGGAAGGGCTGGGTAACAATATCGCCCTTGTGCTTGAAAATCCACAGTGTAGCTGTTGTAAATACTCAGCGCCACAGTAACAATTATACAGACCATAAAGCTTACTATTATACTAGTCATAAATTTGTCCTTAAAGAGGCTTTTGTGACAAATTTTCTCAACAGCGATACAAATCAAACCTATGATAGCGACAGCAAAAAACATTTTATAGAAAAGATATATCCTATCCGGCAAAGGAAATTGCAGATATCCAAAGACGCCAATAAAACTATGATACGTTCCTCTTAACCAACCCATTTCGCCAAAAAGCATCTGAAATAAACTTATTCCTTGCTTTGCAACGGTTACCCTGTTGGCTGGTTTTAAATAATCTAGTCCATATAAATTTCCATACATACGAGAGGTCTTAAACCCTAATAAATCCCCGTACACAATTAAATGTCTGACAAAAAAGTAACCTGTAATCAAAAAGACGATACAAAACATAAAGAAAATATATTTAAAGAGCAACCGATAGTCATTGCAGCGCTCTTTAATAAAGAAAGCAACAAGGAAAACAATAGCGCTACATAGAATCCACGCGTAGCTATTGTAGTAAGTTACAGCACATATACCAATTCCTATTGCCATTGTGCTACAAATTTTAAAATCTAAGCCTTTCGTCGTGCATAGAGCCCATGAATACATAATTATGGCTACACCAAGCAAGGCAAGTATGTCATTGTTTATGTAGCTTGCAAGAAAGGCAAACTGCGGAATAAATGCGATTAGTGAAATCATTATCCAACGAGCAGGGGAGTCAAAAAATATTTTTGAAGTTTTAATGATAAAACATATGATTCCAGTTGCCGCAAACACACTTACCATACGAGCTGACAATAAAATGTAAAACTCATTAGAGGTAAATAAGCTTGCCAATTTCATAAAAACATAATTTAGCACATGAAGTAATAAGTTAGGCATATGAGCATAAGAAAAGCCCCAGATTGAGTTTGTCGTCTCTTGCCCAACGGGCAGTCTGTTATTGTTAAACATAAACAGCGACACATCATAGCGCATATACTCATCCGGAGCATAATTAAATGGCTTTTTTATAGCCCACAAGAAATAAAACGAGAAACACACTATACAAAACAATATTTCGTACCAAGCAAGACCACATAGTTTTATTTTTCTCAGCCTTTGGCTCAACAACATCAGCTCCAACTTTTGTTAATGACACTTAAATTATATCACTTTTTTAGTTTCCTGCCAAGCTTGACTCATTCTCTCGATTAAATTTACAGCGCACTTCTACCCTGCTTATATCAATAGGCTCTTTAAAAGAAACAATTATTTGCGGGTCTCTTCTGAAGAAGAACACGCCATTTTTTATTTTTATACCATTTGTTTTTAGGGAGTGCCCTATAGAAGCATTTGTGATATACTAGATTTATGAAATGTAAAGCATGTAATGACGAAACAAAACAAATAAAAACTGGAAAAACAAAGGCGGGAACCAAAAAGTACAAATGCAAAAAATGCGGAAAATATTACACCCAGGAAAGCAAAAAGAGAGGCCATAGCGAAGAAACAAAGAATCAGGCGATAAAATTATATTTGGAGGGAAATAGTAGCCGAGCAGTCGGCCGAATTCTGGGAATATGGAAAAATATTGAGCCCAAAGAGACTCTAAATGCGCGGGTTAACGTCATCTAAATGGACGAGCTCTATAGTTTCGTCGAGAGAAAAAAAAGATTTTACGCGATAACGCTGGTCAGTAGAGATACACGGGAAATCGTAGGTTTTGACATAGCTTTCGACAAAAGTCGAGAGCGAATTCAGCGCTTAGTTGATCGTTACGTGAAGGCGTGTCAGTACTACTCTGACGCTTATTCGGCGTATTCAGAAGTGTGCTATGAAGGCGCTCATACTTCGCTAAAAAATAAAAGTCAAACTTACACCGTTGAAGGTGTAAACTTTGACTTGCGACACTACATTCCTTCTTTACGCCGAAAATCCAAATGCTTTTTTCGATCACTTGAAACAGCTAAAGCTGTCTTCAAAATTTTTGTTAAAGCCTTCAATCTATTTGCTCGTGCTAAAAAGAATTTTCCTCACCTGAAATCTGCTTTTTGTCTCTCGAGTTTTATTTAAATGCTCAACCAGGGCACTCCCTAGGTCCTTTGTCTCTTGACAATCGTATTTTCCCGTGCTATTATTAATGCAGCTGTTCTTCCAAAGACAGTAGGTGCAGGAT